>NZ_JAQMSY010000138.1:0-5591 GCF_028329095.1 Microcystis sp. CS-574 | reverse complement strand
GTAAAGTGATGGCTAAACTTCCTCATACTTCCTTTTCAGCGATTGCTATTACTTTTTTAGTCATAAATCTTTCTAACCTGTTGAGGCAGGTTTTTTGGGCTTTTTTATGTCTGAAATGGAAAAACAGCACTTTTTCTCGGTCAATGATTAGGATAAGTTATGACTTAAAAAGTTAATCAACAACTAAAGCTTATGCTTGTAGCTAAGTGAAATCATTGATTAAGAGACCTGTACTTTTCAATGACTTTTTGCCGCAAACCCTAATACCGAATTTCAAAAACTATGGCATACTTATAGAAAAGATTATTAAGTGGATAAATTGGCGGTGCCGGTCGTACCCAAAATTGATATTGTTGAGTCAGTAGAAGATTTAAAAAAATTAATGAGACAACAAAAAAGTAGTTTAGCCTACGCTAAAGTACAGTCCTTATGTTTTTTGAAGATGGGGGAGGTAGAGACGGTTCGCCATTTAGTGGTATTAATGGGACGAGGGGAAAGAACAATCCATCGCTGGTTAAGTTTCTACAAAAAAAGGAGGAATTGAGCGATTATTATCTGAAGGAAACCCACCAGGAAGACCGAAAAAGATTTCGGTAGAAGAATTCGCTCTTTTACAAAACGAATTAAAAGACCCAGTGGGTTTTACCAGCTATAAAGAGATTTATTTTTGGCTCTCGGTCGTTCGAGAAATTTCCGTCAGCTATACAACAGTTTATCGTCTCGTTAGACAGGAATTAGGAAGCTCAATTAAAAGTACCTAGACCAGGAAATCCGAGACAATTGCCTGGCGAAGTAGATGAGTTTAAAGCGAACTTATCTAAACGACTAAAAGCTTTACTAGACAGGGAAAGCGAGAAAGTAAAGCGTTACGAGAAAGTAAGTTTTTGGTGCGAGGATGAAAGTAGATGGCTCTTCTCGACTTTGTGTGATAATTTTTGCTTATGGAATCGTGAAATGTTGACGGAGAAAGACTTTTACGACTATTTTGCCGAAGAAACTATCAGTATAGGCTTCGTTTCCACACAGAAACCGGAAGAGCCAGTAGATTTGGTTATCACACTATTGCTCGGAATAAAATAACTCTTTTCGGAGTTAAGCCGATTGGTAATTTTTAATATAACTTCCAATGCTTTTGGCTGTACGGGGCTGTAGAGCCTCGACAGGGCAGAAGCTTCTTCTATGAATTCTCCCATTTAGATGGGGATTGTTTCGGAGAATATCTATTACAACTATCGCAAGCTTTTCCCAATGAATTACATATTTTACAAGTAGATAACGCTCCTGCACATATGGCGGGACACTTAGAAATTCCCGACAATATTATCTTGTTTTATCAACCTTCTTGTTGTCCTGAAGTTAACCCCGCAACAGAGAGTTTGGCTGTACCTGAAAAATTTTCTGGCATGGGAAACTTTTGAATCTCTTGATGCTTTAAGAGATAAACTCGATGCTCTTTTAAATCGTTTATCCAATGACACTAGGCTCTTCGTTACTTGGTATGGTTCGATAGGGGGGCATAAATCGACTAAATCCTTATCTGGCAAGGGATTTAATTGATTAGTTCGCTCTAGATCGAAAATAATTGACAAAAATCGCTAAATGCTTTTCTATATAAGGGTTCCATCCCTTATAACCCCCGTTGATTGCATAACACAAACCGAAGAGCCTGACACTATCGGGTATTTAACGGGATGGTCTTGGATTTTAGAAGCTCTATGTCTGTCAGGAATTTAGAAATTTGGTATAAGATAACAGCAAAACTGTCCGAGATTTTCCCTATGAGCGATCAAATTCTTTCATCCCTCTCCCTGGAACAAAAACGACAAAACCTGCGCCACCAAAGGCGATCGAAGGTGTGGCAAGCTCTAGGTCGCTTTCTGGTGGTTAGTGGTTTAGCGACGGGATTAGCTTGGGGGATGACTTCACCCTATTGGACAATTACCAAGGCTGGACAGGTGGAAATCGCAGGCACGGAATTAATGTCCCCCGAGTCGATTCGCGCTTGGCTGAAATTAAGCTATCCTCTATCTCTCTGGGAATTACCTACCCATCAATTACGAGAAAAATTAGCGGCTATTCCCGCTATTGCCGACGTTAAGATCGAGCGGCAATTATTACCCCCGAAAGTGATTGTTTCTATTCAAGAAAGAAAACCTGTTGCCCGTTGGCGTTCTCATCAACAGCAAGGTTTTTTAGATGCCTCGGGAACGATAATTCCTCAAAACTATTATGGTCGAACTCTGCCCAAAAGCCAATTACCTAGCCTAGAAGTGCTTGGTTACGACCGACAATATCAACAACAGTGGCAAAAAATTTATCCCTTAATTGATAACTTATCCATTAAAATTGCCGCCATCGATTGGCGCAATCCTAGTAATCTTGTACTAAAAACCGAGCTAGGGCAGGTCTATTTAGGTTTTTATAAAGATAGATTGCCGGAAAAATTAACCGCTCTCGTACAATCACGGCAATTGTCATCCAAGATACCTCTAGCGCGAATTATCTACATTGACCTGAGCAATCCCGATGCTCCCACTGTACAATTAAAGCCACAGCCAGCCCCTAGGGTTGCCAAAGTAACGGCAACTGGTAGGGATTAACTGGAATTGATCAGTAAATAACCGCAATTATTCCCTTTAGGTATTGGCAAAAAAACCAAATTATGATTTTATGAACAAGAAACTGATACTGTAGATACTGGAACCGACATAATATTAGTGATAGTGTTAACAGTGCATCTCTAATTCATCAAATCAATAACAGAATCTTGTACTAAGAGTGTTCCAATTCCAATGACATCGATTAATGAGATCGTTCCCACCTATCCCAATCTGAACAGTAACGATTATGCCAGTTCAGCTATGAGCGAAGATAATCATTACTCTCAGAATAATGCTGGAGTATTATTTACTCGTCCCCATGAATCACAGATGACACCCCGAGAAGAAAGTCGTAGTAATCGCATCGTGCCGAGCAATGTCGCCAAGATCAAGGTGATCGGGGTCGGCGGTGGGGGCTGTAACGCCGTTAACCGCATGATCGCCAGTGGCGTGACCGGAATCGAATTTTGGGCAATTAACACCGATGCCCAGGCCCTGGCCCACTCCTCCGCCCCCCAGAGGTTACAAATCGGGACAAAATTAACCCGCGGCCTAGGGGCGGGGGGCAATCCGGCGATCGGACAGAAGGCGGCGGAAGAATCCCGGGATGAAATCGCCCAAGCATTGGAAGGAACTGATCTAGTCTTTATTACCGCCGGCATGGGCGGCGGTACGGGAACAGGGGCTGCTCCAATTGTGGCCGAAATTGCCAAAGAAATCGGCTGTTTGACCGTGGGAGTTGTGACTCGTCCCTTTACCTTCGAGGGTCGTCGTCGCACTAATCAGGCCGATGAGGGGGTGGGCGGTTTACAAAGTCGGGTCGATACCCTGATTATTATCCCCAATAACCAGTTATTACAGGTAATACCCGCCGAAACTCCCCTACAGGAGGCTTTTCGCGTCGCTGATGATGTGCTGCGGCAAGGGGTGCAGGGCATCTCGGACATTATCACTATCCCCGGTCTGGTGAATGTGGATTTCGCCGATGTGCGGGCAGTGATGGCCGATGCGGGTTCGGCCCTAATGGGCATCGGCATCGGTTCGGGAAAATCTCGGGCTAAGGAAGGAGCGATCGCTGCTATTTCCTCGCCGTTACTGGAATCCTCGATCGAAGGGGCGAAAGGTGTGGTCTTTAACATCACCGGTGGTCAAGACCTAACCCTACACGAAGTCAATGCCGCCGCCGAAATTATCTATGAAGTGGTGGATCCCAACGCTAATATCATCTTTGGGGCAGTAATTGACGAGAAAATGCAGGGAGAAGTCAGAATTACCGTCATTGCCACTGGTTTTTCTGGGGAATCCCCCTCTCGTCCCACCAGTAGCAAGGTGGTGATCAATACCCCCGCACCCAGTCCGGCACCCACTCCTGAACCACCAAAACCGGCGGGATTAGATATCCCCGATTTCTTGCAACGTCGTCGTCCTTTTGATCGCTAACCGCCTATGACTGCCATTGCCCTCACCATCGCCGGTTCCGATAGTGGTGGCGGCGCGGGAATTCAAGCTGATTTGAAAACCTTCGCCTTCCACCGAGTTCATGGCACCAGCGCCCTTACCTGCGTTACCGCCCAAAATACCCTGGGGGTCGAGCGCGTCGAATCCTTAAGTCCAGAAATGGTAACAGCCCAAATCGATGCGGTGGTCAGGGATTTCGGTGTGTCAGCGGTCAAGACGGGAATGCTGTTTAGTAGCGAGATTATCGAAGCGGTGGCCGAGGCGATCGAGCGCTGGCGTTTAACCAGTTTAGTGGTGGATCCGGTTATGGTTTCGCGGGTAGGAGCCAAATTAATTGATGATCGGGCTATAGATAGTCTTTTTAATAGTTTAATTCCTCTGGCTTCGATTGTTACCCCTAATCGTTACGAAGCACAGCTTTTAAGTGGCATCGAGATCAATGATTTTGAGACGATGAGAGCGGCCGCCGAAATTATTTTCCAGAAGTCAGCCACACCGGTATTAGTGAAAGGAGGAGCCATGAAAGGCCGGCTGCGTGGGGTTGATATCTACTTTGATGGGGAGGAATGGGAAACTTTTAAGACCAGAAGCGTCGAAACCAATAACACTCACGGGACTGGTTGTACCCTATCGGCAGCGATCGCGGCTAACCTCGCTTTGGGTGATGACCTAAAAATAGCGGTGAAAAAAGCCAAGGAGTACGTTACTAACGCCCTTGAGCATTCCCTCGCTATCGGTAGCGGAACCGGTCCAGTAGGCCATTTTTACCGCTTAAAAGCCCTAAATTAGTCAATTCATAACCACTACTCCGCGTATTTCCCCCAAGTACCCCAGAGTTGCACTGGTCGCCCCTCGGTTCCCCTCTCGGTCTATCGGGAATTAGTCAAAGAATTGCAGTCCACCCAGGCACGGGTGGAATTTCTAGAAGCACAAAACCAGCGGTAATGATTCGGTAGTAAGCTAAAACGCACTTAAACCACCGGCTCTTCTCGACTTTGTGTGATAATTTTTGCTTATGGAATCGTGAAATGCTTATCGGGTAACACTTTTAGGACTATTTTGTCGAAGAAACTATCAGTATAGACCTCGTTTCCACACAGAAACCAGAAGAGCCAACCACCTAAAATAGAAATAGTAACTTGAGAAAAATTCTACTTATGCCAGCTAAAGATTTCCGGTTCTTCCGAACTTACCATGTAAAATCAACTAGCAAAATGCCAATTTAATAAACATCTAAGACTAAAGTTTTTTAAAGTTTCTAAATCCATAGCCTCTCCTTTTAATCACCTTCAGTTTATTATTAATTCCTTCCACTGTTCCCTGGGTTGTTCGGTTATCAAAATAGGCAGTTATTTCATCAATCCAGCGCCGAATTGTCTGGCAGCTTTTAGGAAAGTAAGCCATCGCCTTTTTTATCCAATCGCTCAAGGCAAATAATCCCTCATTCCCCTCCGTATTTTTCTCAAATACTTCTCTAAATTCCTCTTTTAATTTGTGCATTTCCCCAAGTTTTGGAGACACTTTATATACTTC
>NZ_JAQMSY010000137.1:0-26970 GCF_028329095.1 Microcystis sp. CS-574 | reverse complement strand
GTTCTACCCTTCCTGGTGTCTTTAACGTGATGGCACCACTCCGATTCCATCCCGAACTCGGTTGTGAAACTTCACCGTGGCCAAGATACTTGTCGGGTTGCCGACCGGGACAATAGCTCGATGCCAGGATTATTCTTTCCTCAAAAACCCCCCTTTTTTCGGGGGGTTTTTGCTTGTTGACGGTTTTGACTTGGATGAAGGCGAATAGGAACCGTGCCGGAAACGAGATTCTAGCGCCATAGCATCCCGGATGGGGTTGACGGGCTTGCTTTAGCGCGCTATGCTGGCCCGTAGGGTTTTTTAAATTCCTTCTATTTCTCGGAAAACCCTAATTTCGATTACTTTTCCTGAATCCTTACGAGTCAATTTTTTTTCAATAGGAGATTTACCAATGTTAACTTACAAAACACTAGGTCAAAAAAACTATGAAAAAAAATTGGTTGAAACACTTATCCTACTTGAAGGTTTTGATAAAAATGTTAAACTAAAAGGAGACGATAGTGCCACCATCGGCTATGGATATACTTTTAATAGAAATAATAACTTATCTATTTGGACGGCTTCGGGAATTTCTCTTAGCGCAAATGAAATACAAATTTTAAAAGAAATAGATGCTGCAAAAAATGAAGATCGAACATCATTAACAGAAAAAATTTTCAAAAGAACTATAACGGAGCCTGAAGCTAAACTTCTTCTTCTCAAAACATACCCTGAAAAAGAAACAGTTGTTAATGCATTGAATGTACCCCCATCTTATGAAAAAGTAACCTTAGTCTCTCTGAATTATAATTCTGTTGTTAGTCCAAAAGCACTAATAAGGCCCAAACTCAAAAATGCCATTGGTTCAAGTAATAGAGCCGAAGCATGGTATCAAATTCATTATCAATCAAATGGAGTAAAAGAAAAATTTAAGCCTGGCATTGCCAAACGTCGTTTTTATGAAGCAGAATTATTTGGCTTGTATGACTCAACATTTAATGAAGAAGATGCCAAGCAAATTGCCACAATGTACACTAAGTACCGAAATATTATTTTGACATACGAGGAAAAGTGGGAAGCACAATTAACAGAAGGATATAATAAGGATTTCGCAAAAGATATAAACCTTAGCATGGAACCAACAATTGATTTCTGGAAAACAAAATATTTAATCAATGTTGATATTGAAGAACTTCAAATAATTTATCAGGGGGTTTTAGCTCTTTCCGGGGATACAGGAAAAACCTATGATACAGATAAGAATGAGAAAGATTTGTTGATTGGAGATATTACAGATGACAAACTTAATGGGGGCAAGGGCAACGATGCGTTGGTGGGTAACGATGGAAAAGATACTCTCATAGGGGGAGAAGGCGACGATCTATTAGTAGGAGGAAAAGGAGATGATTCATTATTAGGTGGCTTAGGAAATGATACTGTTGATTATAGTTCAGAAACCACACCAATTACTCTAACCCTAACTAAAAATCCTGATCCAAAATTAACGGGAATTAATGGGACAGTAAAGGTCGGCTCTGACACAGACAATTTATCTAGCATTGAAACCCTTAAATTTACTCCAAAAGATGACATTGTAAAAATCCAATCAATTCCTCAAGGAGTAACCCTTGATGGCGGTGAAGGAAAAGATACTCTTGACTTTTCCACTGCAAATCCTAAAGTAGGCGTACAGGTTGATAGTACAACAAAAGTTGTTAAATTAGGCTCGGACTCTCTCTCTATCACTAATTTTGAAATCTTTGTTGGTACAGCCTATAATGACATCTTTAAAGTTGATGAAAAAACGATCAAAGTTGATGGTGGAGAAGGAATTGATCTGGTTGACTTTTCAAATTCAAGTAAACCAATAACAGTAGATCTAGTTAAAAGTGGAACAGGAATTCCGCAATATATCAAAATTGAAAACTTTAAAGGTAGTAGTTTTAACGATGTTTTTACTCTGGATAAAGCGGCCAACAAAGTTGAAGCTGGTAACGGAAATGACATAATGATTGGCGGTGCTGGTAACGATACCTTAGACGGCAATTTTGGCAAAGATGGCATTGCGGAC
The DNA here is from genome assembly GCF_028329095.1 of Microcystis sp. CS-574. Lineage (NCBI taxonomy): Bacteria > Bacillati > Cyanobacteriota > Cyanophyceae > Chroococcales > Microcystaceae > Microcystis > Microcystis sp. CS-574. The sequence goes on along the minus strand of NZ_JAQMSY010000137.1, from coordinate 24,920 downwards.
ACTAAAAAAGGTGTTGCTATCAAGATTGGGAACATTGACCTATCTACCGTTGAATGGACAGGCATATCATTCTTTGGAGTAGGTAGATTTAAAAACGCTAGTAAGACACTGATGCTCGATACGGATGGGGTATCCGGTCTAATTACGGATTCATCTGGTAACGAATTATTACTTGGTAACGCCTTTGCCAATGGGGTTTTTAATATTGTTTAATATTTAGCAATTAGCCAGTTGTACGCAACCATCCTGTCCAAGATACTTGTCGGGTTGCCGACCGGGACAATAGCTCGATGCCAGGATTATTCTTTCCTACCCCTCAATCCGACAAGATTGGGGGGTTTGGTTTTATCTAAGCTACCGCCTGAATTAACACAAAAGGTTGCACGATTAGTGTATTAAAAAGGTTATCGGGATGGGAATTCCAATCGCTTAACTGCTCTTGTGTCGGTTTTTCTAGTAGTTTTTCCCCGATCCAATTCTGCACTTGAGCAACCTGATCACCGGCGATCGCTTCTGCCACTTCGATTAAATTGAGGGAATCGGAAACCAGGATCAGCGCATCCCTTTGAGCATGGGGGATCAAGTCACTCCACTCCACTTCGGCTAATTCCTCTAATAACTGCTCGTGAATATTACCCATACTGTCAATCCTTGCGAAAAAAGCTCGCTCAATAACGAATTAGCTCCTCTTCCTAGCATACAGGCAAAGGGACAGCCGATTTCCTTCCATCTATAGTAATTGTAGCGGTTCTCACACCCGTGTGTGACAGTTAAACCTTTGCTGATTAAGCTTTTCAACATCGATAATGTACCTCTTACGAACAGGAAACGCTATATCACTGTTTACTGATCACTGAAAAAGCTGACGGCTGACGGCTCAGATGTGTAATTAATTGTGCTTAGAACCTTATGACCGAAGCGATTCGCGCCCCTGGGAAAGGCAGTGCTTCTCCTTCTCTGCTGTCCCAAGAGAGTCCTTCCACAGAGTCAATGCCACTGGCGGCTTGACACCTCTCCTGAACGGTTACAAAATTACTACTGGACTTGACAATTAAATAATTAAATTTTGTTTAACTGAGTATTTTTACTTAGGGTAAGCCGCTAGGATAAAAATAGGAGCAGTAAAAATAAAAAACAGTAAGCAGTCTTTATTGAGTTTAGGTAAAGTGAACCCAGAGGAGGGATAGGGTAATCGCATAAAAAGACCTCTTGACAGATACAGCTTGGCCTCAACCATTGACCATGCAAACGTTTCAGACTTTTGCTTTGTAAAGAAACAGTCGTAAACCTGACGTAAGCAATACTAAAGCAAATATTCGGTCAAAACCCAAAACCCTGTATCAGCAAAACTTTTTGCCATTCTCAATTGTCAGGTTATGTTGAAGTGCGTGCGATTGCCCTGTAATTAGTTTTATGTTAAAAGAACTTCAGAAATCAGTTGTAGAGGAAAAAATGCTTTGTTTATCTGTAGAATCAAAATCTAAAGGCGAAATTTTTCAGGACATTTCTACTTTTGTAGATATCTTGAACCATAGAGCATTGCAGCAAGCCGAGCAAACAGCTTATATCTTTTTGGCTAATGGAGAAACAGAAACCGCCAGACTGACTTATCAGCAATTAGAGCAAAAAGCAAAAGCTTTGGCGGCTCAACTTCAGTTACAAATGTCTCCGGGAGAAAGAGCTTTATTGCTCTATCCATCGGAGGAAGAATTTATCATTGCTTTCTTTGCCTGTTTATACGCGGGTGTTATTGCCGTTCCCGTTTATCCTCCCCGACGTAATCAAAAGCTCTCTCGACTACAAGCAATAACTAAAGATGCCCAAGCCAAACTGGCCTTAACTACTACATCCTTATTAAATACTATTGAGGAAAAATTTTCGAGTGACCCTGAGTTAATAACAGTACCTTGCCTAGCTACTAATAACATCCCGGATAAGCAAGCAGAAAACTGGCAAAAACCGAATCTTTCTTTAGAGGACATAGCTTTCCTACAATATACTTCTGGTTCCACAGGTATGCCTAAGGGAGTTATGGTTAGTCATAAAAATTTACTTTATAATGAAAAACTGATTGCTTCTGCCTTTGGACATACAAGCGAAACTATTGGTGTAGGATGGTTGCCACTATTCCATGATATGGGACTAATTGGTAACGTATTACAACCAGTGTACGTCGGATTTCCTTGTGTGATTATGCCCCCAGAAGCATTTATCCAAAAACCGCTCCGATGGTTACAGGCTATTTCTCGCTACAACGCTACCAGTAGTGGCGGTCCTAATTTTGCTTACGAATTATGTGCTGATAAAATTAAACCTCAAGAGCGAGAAAATCTGGATTTAAGTTGTTGGGATGTAGCTTTTACTGGGGCCGAACCTGTTCGAGCGGCTACCTTAGAAAAATTTGCTAATACTTTCGCTGATTATGGTTTTAAGAGAGAGGCATTTTATCCTTGTTATGGGATGGCTGAAACTACTCTATTTGTATCGGGGGGAATTAAAAGCCAATCTCCTGTGATTGAAGCAGTTGATAAATTAGCTCTTTTAGAAAATAGTGCCGTTACTATTAACTCTCAACACCCGAATGCTCAATTATTAGTTGGTTGTGGTCACGCTTGGTTATCAGAAAAAATTGTAATTGTGAATCCTGAATCTTTAACTGAATGTCGAGATGGGGAAATAGGGGAAATTTGGGTATCTAGTGACAGTGTAGCTCAGGGTTATTGGAATCGACCCGAACAGACAGCAGAAACTTTCAAAGCTTATTTAGCTGATACCCAGGTTGGGCCATTTCTGCGGACAGGAGATTTAGGATTTTTACTGGCTGGTGAGTTATTTATCACAGGAAGAATCAAGGATTTAATTATTGTTCAAGGACGTAATCATTATCCTCAAGATATTGAATCCACCGTCGAAAAAAGTCACCCAGGATTGCGGCAAGGGTGTGGAGCAGTATTTTCAGTGGAAATTGCTGGTCAAGAAAGGCTAGTAGTTGTTCAAGAAGTCGAACGAAGCTATCTGCGTAAATTAGACTCACCAGCGGTAATTGAGCAAATTATTCGCTCTGTTGCCGAAGAACATCAACTAGATGTTTATGCCGTGGCACTGCTGAAAACAGCAAGTATTCCCAAGACATCTAGTGGCAAGATTCAACGTAAAGCTTGCCGAGCTAGTTTTCTAGCAGGAACTCTTAATGTGATTGGGGATTGGAGTAAGAATCCTGAACATAAGAATGGATTTAAGCAGCTTAAATCAGATATTAACTCTCTGCTAAAACAAGTCAAAAGTTATCAGGTTGTTGAAGAATTCTCTGAGGTCAGTCAGAATCAAATTGTGTCCGATACTCAAGAAGCAATTGAAGAGTGGCTAATTAAAAAAGTTGCAGAGATCTTGCAAATAGCACCAGAAAAAATAGATATTCAACAAGACTTAGCAAGTTATGGACTGAGTTCTTTAGCGGCAGTAAGTCTTTCGGGAGAGCTTGAGCAATGGCTGGGGAAAAGTGTATCTCCTATGCTGGTTTATGAATATCCTAGCATTCATGCGGTTGCTCACTATTTAGCCCTAAATGGATTAAGTTCTGAAGCTCTAGCTACAACTTCATCCACAGTCGCTCAAAAAACCTCATCACAACCTCAAAATGAGCCGATCGCTATTATCGGTATTGGCTGTCGTTTTCCTCAAGCTAAATCTCCAGACGCATTCTGGCAACTATTACGCCAAGGAGGGGATGCAATAACAGAATTATCTTCTCAAAGATGGAATCATCAAGAACTGGGCAATTTAAACCCCATAAATGGTGGATTTTTAGATAATGTGTATGATTTTGATCCTCAATTTTTTGGCATCTCACCTCGGGAAGCAGTGGAAATGGATCCCCAGCAAAGACTTCTCTTAGAAGTTAGTTGGGAAGCTCTCGAAAATGCTTGTATTGCCCCCGAAACTTTAGCAGGGAGTCAAACAGGTGTATTTGTTGGCATCAGTAGTGATGATCATGCTCGCTTGTTATCTAAAGATAATGAGTCTATAGGCACTTACTATGGCACGGGTAACGCTTTTTGTGTGGCGGCTAATCGTTTATCTTATTTTCTAGATTTCCATGGACCTAGTTTAGCCATAGATACGGCCTGTTCTTCCTCGTTAGTTGCTGTCCACGAAGCTTGTAAGAGCTTAACAGATGGGGAATGTCATCTCGCATTAGCAGCCGGGGTAAATTTGCTGCTATCTCCCCAATTAACTATTAATTTCTCAAAAGCAGGGATGTTAGCCGCTGATGGTCGCTGTAAAACCTTTGATGAAAGTGCTAATGGCTATGTAAGGGGCGAAGGTTGTGGGGTGGTTATCCTCAAACGCCTAGAGAAGGCTATTCAAGACGGCGATCGCATTTATGCAATTATTCGCGGTTCAGCAGTTAATCAAGATGGTCACAGTAATGGACTAACTGCACCCAATAAACAAGCTCAACAAGCTGTTATTAAAAAAGCCTTAGCCAAAGCTCAGGTAAGCGCCAAAGATATTAGCTACGTGGAAGCTCATGGTACAGGTACATCTTTAGGGGATCCGATTGAGCTTAATGCTCTCAAAGAAGTATTAATGGAGGATCGTCAATTAGATCAGCCCTGTTGGATCGGCTCTGTAAAAACTAATATTGGTCATCTCGAAGCAGCCGCAGGAATTGCCGCACTGATTAAAGTTTGCCTCGCTTTACAAAATCGTGAAATTCCTCCTCACCTTCATTTGCAAAAACTCAATCCTTATATTTCTCTAGAAGGAACTTCCTTATCTATTCCTACTCAATTGCAGCCTTGGAAAAAGGGTAAAAAAGGGCGATTAGCTGGGGTATCTTCTTTTGGTTTTGGTGGCACTAATGCTCATGTTATTTTACAAGAATTTGTTCTGGAAACCTTGGAGCAAGAGCATCATGAACCATCTCTTGCTATCTTGACTATTACCGCTAAAACTAAGTCATCTTTGCGAGAATTAGTATCAAGTTATCACAATTATCTTCAAGCAAATCCGCAAATCAACTTACAAGACTTTTGCTTTAGTGCTGATGTGGGGCGCTCGCATTTTCATCATTGTTTAGCTATTCAAACTGAGTCTTTAACTCAATTACAATCCCAGTTAGAGGCTATTATTGAGGGCAAAGAAGCTGGGGGAATTTTGACCGGTGAACTATCGCACCAGAAGCACCAGAAAATTGCGTTTCTTTTTACAGGTCAGGGGTCACAATATATCAATATGGCCCGGGAACTTTATGAGACTCAACCTACTTTCCGTAGAACCCTTGAACACTGTCAAGAGATTCTTAGTATCTATTTAGACAAACCTTTGCTATCTATTCTCTATCCTCAAGAGGGAGAAAACTCACCCATAGATGAAACAGCTTACACCCAACCCGCCTTATTTGCCATAGAATACGCACTCGCTCAATTATGGAAATCTTGGGGTATTGAACCTAGTGCAGTTATGGGTCATAGTGTAGGAGAATATGTGGCCGCTTGTATTGCCGGGGTGTTCAGTCTTGAAGATGGGTTAAAACTCATCGCTTATCGAGGTCGTTTAATGCAAGCATTACCGTCTAACGGTAAAATGGTAGCAGTTACTGCCGACGAAGAAACTGTCAGACGTGCCATTATTTCTTATGAAAAACAGGTTTCTATCGCTGCTATTAATGGGCCATCTAGCATTGTTATTTCTGGGGACAGTCAAACCGTTGATGCAGTAGTCGCTAATTTAGATACCGAATGGGTGAAGACAAAAACCTTACAAGTTTCTCATGCTTTTCACTCACCTTTGATGGAGCCAATATTGACCGAGTTTGCCAAAATTGCCCGAGAAATCACCTACTCAAAACCAAATATTAGCTTAATTTCTAATGTCACTGGTAAAATAGCGACAGCCGAAATAGCTACGCCTTCTTATTGGGTAAATCATATTCGCCAGACCGTAGAGTTTGCCGCAGGAATGAATACACTAGCGAGCCACGGTTATGAGGTTTATCTAGAAATTGGTCCCCAACCCATTTTAATAGGAATGGGAAGTCATTGTATTCCAGAAGGCAAGGGAGTATGGTTGCCAAGTTTGCGATCTAGAAAATCAGATTGGCAACAAATGTTACAAAGTTTGGCAGAATTATATGTTAAAGGAACACCTGTAAATTGGACTGGATTTTCAAAAGATTATTCCTATCATCGTTTGAGTCTGCCAACTTATCAATTTAGCCGACAATTGTATTGCCATGGCAGTATATTGTCCGACTGCTCCACTACAAGAGTTGAGTCAACCAATGGTAAAGGACATATTTCTCACAACAATCCTCAGGGTACTCAGCAATTTGAGTTATACTCTAGCCATGGCAATGGACATCTTCATCCTTTAATAGGAAAACGGTTACATTTGCCACTAAAACCAATTATCTTTGAATCTCAAATCAGTCAAGATTGTCCCAATTATATTCAACACCATCAGATTCAAGCAACCACTATTTTCCCTGCTACTGCTTACTTAGAAATGGCTCTTGTCGCCGGGATCAATGTTTTTAAATCCGACTCAATCAGCCTAGAAGATGTGAAGATTGAGCATCCCTTATTTTTCGAAGGTAATCAAGTCAAAGACATCGAGTTAATTTTGACTCCTCAAGATTCCCAGACTTATACCTTTGAAATCTTTAGTCTTAATCCTGTTGGCAATTCTTGGACACTTCATACTTTGGGTAAAATTATCAAAGTAACAGATATTACTCAACCCAGTCCAGTCAACTTAGAAAACTTATCAATTGATTCTCTTGAATCCGTAAATGTTGAAGATTATTATCAACAATTACGACAACGAGGAATGGACTACGGAGCAAGTTTTCAAGCCATTACAGACCTGTGGCAGTATGAAGGAATGGCTCTCGGACAGATTCAGTTACCAGAATCCTTAGTTAATGAAGCTTGTAACTACAAATTACATCCCGTTTTACTGGATGCTAGTTTACAAGTATTAGGGGCGGCTTTATCAAGAGAAGACTCTGGCGATGCTTACCTACCTGTGGGTTTAAAGCAATATCAAGTCTATGGTTCTGTACCCCTTCATCTATGGAGTAGAGTTAAGTTAAATCAAGACTCTTCTGAGCCTTCCCAAACCATCACCGCAGATGTGGATTTATTTGATGACAGTGGGGTACTGCTTGCCGAAATTCAAGGATTATCAGTCAAGCGTATTAGTTCTCAAAAACTGGGGCAAGTTGTGCAAAAAGAGGAGACAGAAAACTGGTTATATGAAATAGTCTGGCGACCACAAAACCGTGATTTGAACTTACCTTTGACCGGAGCAGAAAATCTTGGCACTTGGTTACTGTTTACCAAGGGTGATGGAATGGGTTCATCTTTAGCTAATCAACTAACACAATTAGGTGAATATTGTATTCTCGTTTCTGTTGGCTCTCACTATCAAAAGCTAAACCCAGAAAGTTATACAGTTAATCCTCTTGTTACCGATGATTTTACCAAACTTTTCCAAGAGAGCTTAGAAAATAAACCTCCCTTAAAAGGAATAGTTCATTTATGGAGTTGTGAGAATAATTCATCTACAGATTTATCTCTAGAAGCCTTACAAAAGGCGCAAGAAATAGGCTGTGGTAGTGTCTTGTCTCTAGTTCAAGCTTTAACTCAAAAACGAGGTACAAATTTACCCCGTCTGTGGTTAGTTACTCAAGGTGCACAAACTTTAGATCCCTCAGACACATCCTTAGCTATTGAACAAGCGCCTTTATGGGGACTTGGCCGAACGATCGCCCTAGAACATCCAGAATTACAATGTGTATGTGTGGATCTAGAAGCATCACCCAATGCTAACCAATCCCTACTTGTAGCGGAAATATTAGCTCCTGACAGCGAAAATCAGGTGATTTATCGTCAAGAAATCCGTCATGTTTCTCGACTGGTTAGACGTAGCGCTCAATCCCTAAATGTTGAGAATCAACTGGGAACTAAACCATTCCAAGTTAAAATATCAAACTATGGGATCTTAGAAAATCTGACCCTAGAACCCCTTGAACGTCGCCAACCGGGGCCACTTGAGGTAGAAATACAGGTCTATGCGGCTGGACTTAACTTCCGAGATGTTCTTAACGCGCTAGGACTTCTGAAAGAATATACCCAACAGTTAGGGATTTCTTCTGCTACTGAGATCCCCTTTGGTGGAGAATGTGCTGGTAAAATCGTCGCAGTAGGGGAAAAAGTTTCTCATTTCAAGGTTGGGGATGAAGTCATTGCCGCTATGGCCGTAGGTAGTTTGAGCAGTTTTGTCACCGTAAACGCTGCTTTTGTAGCAACTAAACCCGTTAATATGACTTTTGAAGAAGCTGCTACTCTTCCTATCGCCTTTTTGACAGCTTACTACGGATTACATCATCAAGCCAAAATTCAAGCGGGCGATCGCGTGTTAATCCATGCCGCCGCCGGTGGGGTAGGACAGGCCGCCGTTCAACTCGCTCAACAGGTAAAAGCAGAGATTTTCGCCACTGCTAGTGGGAGTAAGTCTCAATTCCTGAAATCTATAGGGGTAGAACAAGTAATGAACTCCCGCACCCTAGATTTTGCTGATCAGATCCTATCTCTTACCCAAAATAAAGGAGTTGACATCGTTTTCAACAGCTTAAATGGTGAATTTATTCCCAAGAGTCTTGAGGTATTAAACACAAAAGGGCGATTTATTGAAATTGGCAAAATTGGGATTTGGGATGAAAACCAAGTCTTGCAAAAATGCCCCGAAGCTTCTTATCATCCCTTTGATCTATTAGAACTAGCCGAAAAAGACCCGAACTTAATCACACAAATGCTCAATCAATTGATGGAACATTTTCAACAACAAACTCTCAAACCTTTACCTTACAAAGTGTTCCCCATCGTGCAAGTAGTAGAAGCATTTCGATATATGGCACAGGCCAAACATATCGGTAAAGTTGTGATTTCTCTGCCGGTTTTAGAACAAGCGCAAACAATCCGTTCTGATAGCAGTTATTTAATTACTGGAGGTTTAGGAGCATTAGGGTTAAAAGTAGCTGATTGGATGGTTTCTCAAGGTGCTAAATACTTAGTTCTCACCGGACGAAGTGAACCAAATACAGAAGCTATCACATTGATTGAACAATGGAAACAGGCAGGAACTGAGGTAGTTATCATCAAGGCGGATGTTTCTAAACAAGAGGATGTTCAAAAATTATTCCAGAAAATTACAGCATCCTTACCCGTTATGCGTGGAATTGTTCATGCAGCAGGAGTGTTAGATGATGGACTCTTATCACAACTAGATTGGCCACGTTTTACCCGTGTTATGGCTCCCAAAATAACAGGAACATGGAATCTACATTGTTTTAGTTGGGATCTACCTTTAGATTTCTTTGTCTGTTTCTCGTCCATAGCCTCATTAATGGGTTCACCGGGTCAAGGTAACTATGCCGCAGCTAATGCGTTCATGGATGCTATAGCTCACTATCGCCGGAGTTTAGAACTACCCGGATTAAGTATTAACTGGGGTCCTTGGTCTGAAGGGGGAATGGCTACCCGTCTTGATAGTTATTCACAAGACCGTTTTGCTACTCAGGGACTGGATATGATTTCACCCCAACAAGGATTACAAATATTAGAGGAACTATTAGGGCAAAATGCCGGACAAGTCGCGGTTATGCCTGTCAACTGGTCTAAGTTTCTTAATAGTCATAAAGGAGCGAAACCTCCCTTATTCAAGGAATTAGCTTCCTCCCCAGAACAGGGAGATAAAATGCCACAAGTAAAACAAAATACGCTGGTCTGCCAATGGCAAAACTTGAATCCTGACTCACGCCTTGATTGGCTCATAAATTATCTTAAAAATGCTGTGGCGCAGATTTTCGGTTTGGAACTCTCTCAGATTAATATTGAGCAGCCTTTACAAGATATAGGTTTTGACTCTTTGATGGCTGTTGAATTGAAGAATCGGTTAAATACCGATTGGGAAGTTGAAATTCCTCTAGTGAAATTCATTGAGGGTGTTACTGTTACCAGTTTAGCCCTACTTCTGAATGAGCAAATCCTAGAAACTCACCAAATTTCTTCTGATAAACCATCAGCTAATTCCCAGAACTCTTTACCAACTCATTTTGACCATTCATCAGAACTGATGTTGAAACAGATAGATCAACTTAGTGATGAAGATGTTGATGCTCTACTCAGTTCGATGTTATCTAAATAGGAGACAAATTCACCATGGCTACAAATATTGATACTCTAAATCAACTTTCTTCCTCTCAAAAGCGTCATCTTTTGAGCCAACTCATCCGAGATAAATCAGCCTCACAAACATCGGTAAAATCCCATGTATGGGGTAATAAAAAATTTCTTGAAGACTCTGAAGCCAGCGGATTTCTTTATAGAGGGATTCTGGTTATGGATGGGATGAGTGGCTCTCATATTAAACGGGATGGACGAGAACTGATTAACTTATCAGGGATTAATTTTCTGGGATTACAACAAGAACAGCATTTCATTGATATGTTTTGTGAAAATACCCGTCAATATGGATTAGCCACTGGGGGTTCTCGTCTTACTCAAGGAGTTTGCCGTCCTCATATTTTACTTGAACAAAAGATGAACGAAATATGGCAAAAAGAATATACCTTAACTTTTGGAACTGGGGCTTTAGCTAACATCGGTTTTATGAATGCCATGACCAGTTCTTTTGGATTTGATGAAACGGTAACAATAGATAACCATGATGTGGTCTTTGTATTGGATCGAGATTGTCACTGGAGTTTATGGAATCCCCTATCTGGACTAAAATTTGGTTCTCAGGTTTTCGCTTTCAAACATAATGATCCTTCCTCCCTTGAACAAGTTTTAAAAACGATTCAATCCCCTAAAATTGTTGTGGTTTTTGAAACGGTATATTCTTCGGATGGAAGCATTGCCCCTGTGGATCAATTACTTGATATATGTGAACGTTATGGGGCTTTATCTTATGTTGATGATGCCAATGGATTTATGATTTATGGTAATCCTAATCGACCTTTTTATAAGGAATATCAAACTTTAAAGAGAGCCACTTTTATTATGGTTTCTTTTTCTAAAGCAGTGGGAATTGAAGGCGGAGCAATCAGTGGACCCGAAGAATTTGTTAAATCTTTTGAGATTCTTTCAGGGACTTCATTATTCACGGCTACAATGCAGCCAGCAACAGCAGCGACTAATCTGGAAATTATCAACTACTTGGAAAGTCATCCGGAGATCATGGATAATTATCTCAAGCGTTGTTTACAACTGCGAGAAAATTTAATTGATTTAGGTTTTCATCTTAATGATACACCATCCTATATTACTTCAATTATTATTGGTGAGGATGAAGTAGCTGAACAAGTACGACGAGATTTACTGGAAATGGGGTATTGTATTCCTATATTCCGTTATCCTGCCGTAGAACGTGGCAAAGCTTTAATCCGATTAATGATCAATAATAAGCATACTGATGAGGATATTAATCTCTTTGTTGAAGCTCTCAAAAAAACCCGAGATCACTATCAATTTTAAAGCCGACAATATCCAACTTCTGTCAATTAAGTTACCATCACAAAACTCGAAAAAAAGGGTAACTTACCCGATTCACAAAACAAAAAGGAGAAAAATGATGATTGCCAATAATTTACAAGCAGAAAAATGCTCAACTCTTAACGCCACTGTCAACTCTTATAATGAATGGGATCCTTTAGAAGAGGTAATCGTTGGCAGTTTAGATAATGCGATGTTTCCCCCGAATCATCTTAGTGTTAACGCCACAATTCCTCAAAGTTTATCAAAAATATTGATGTTATTTGGTAGCCGACGTTATCCAAAATTTTTAATAGAAGAAGCCAGTAAGGATTTAGAACATTTCATCCATATTTTAGAATCTGAAGGAGTTACCGTCCGTCGTCCCGATGTTATGGATTTTAGCGTGACCTACAAAACCCCTGATTGGAAATCAAAAGGGTTATGTACTGCCTGTCCGCGAGATGGTTTGTTAGTATTGGGAGACGAAATTATTGAAACCCCGATGGCATGGCGTTCTCGATATTTTGAACTCCACGCTTACCAAACATTATTAATTGAATATTTTCAAAAAGGTGCACGATGGACTGCCGCACCTAAACCCAAGTTAACCGATCGACTCTATGATCGCAACTATCAGATACCTCAAGAAGGGGAACCGATTCGCTACGTAATCACGGAATGCGAACCTGTCTTTGATGCGGCGGATTTTATTCGCTGTGGTAAGGACATTTTTGTTACGAGAAGTAACGTGACAAATGAGATGGGAATTCAATGGCTAGAACGCCATGTTGGGGATAAATTTAATATTCATAGAGTCGAAAGTAAATGCCGACAACCAATGCACATTGATTCTAGTTTCATGCCTCTGGCTCCTGGAAAGTTATTAGTGAACCCAGATTATATTGATGTTACTAAAATCCCAGACATTTTTAAATCTTGGGATATTCTCATTGCTCCTAAACCCGATATTGTCACAGGAGGTTTTTTCAATGCCAATGCTAGTATGTGTAGTTTATGGATTAGCATGAATGTATTAATGCTTGATGAAAAAAGGGTAATCATTGAAAAACATCAAGAAACGATGATTCGATTTCTCAAAGATCATGGATTTGAGCCAATTCCCTGCCCTTTCATGAATTACGCGCCTTTCGGTGGCTCTTTCCACTGCGCTACCTTGGATATCCGTCGTCGAGGGACACTACAATCCTATTTCTAGTCTTAATCCAATGCTTACCTTGACCATTTTGTGGCTGGCTTTTATTGATAGCATCAATCCCACCCCTATTGCCATCGCTATCCTGATATTTTTGTATCGGGGGACTGGGGGAGTTTCGGCTTACGTCTATGGTATTTTCTTGACTACTTTGGTTCAATCATTCGTTTTTTACTTCGGATTAAGTGAACTGCAAGAGATAATATCGAGACAACACCTATCTTCTGTTAACTGGGGCTGGCTGTTAATTCTTGTTGGAGGGATGGTCAGTGCTTATGGATTATATCGCTGGTGTCATAGAAAGGAAATTCCAAATCTAAGGAGGTGGGACTCTCTCCCCCCCTTAGATTACGCAAATCGACTCAAATTCTTGGCTTTTGGTAGCGCGACAACCCTCGCGGAGACACCAGGAGCATTCCTACTGATTCTGGCTATTATTGAAATCAGAAAACTAGCAACTCCTTTCGTGTTTTTACCATTTTACTTAGGTCTTTATGCTACGATTTATACCTTGCCTATTGTCGCTTTAAATTTTGCAGCTATTTGGCAAGAAAGACGATTAAAAATTTGGCTGAGTCGACGAAAAAACTGGATCTATATCCGATTAAATATCCTACTCAGTTTATCTTTGCTTGCTCTTGGTGTTTTTTGTTTGGCGCTCGGACTAGGACAGTTATAAGTACATTATGTTTGCTCAAAGCCTTATAACTGATGAGTTTATTTATAACGGATGTATGGTATAATTAAATCAGTAGTTGAGGAAGCCTAAGTATGCCCAAAGTCGTAGATCACCAGCAATACCGTAAGGAACTATTGAGCAAGAGCTTTAACCTGTTCGCACAAAAAGGTTATGCCACTGTCACCATGCGCCAAATTGCTCAAGAGCTTGGAGTTTCAACCGGCACGCTTTACCACTACTTTCCGAGCAAGGAAGCTTTATTCTTACAGTTGGTTTTAGAGCAAACACAGGAAGATACTCTTAACTTTCAATCTGCGACGAAAGATACTGGTGCTTTGTCAGAGCGAATAGCTACACTGATGGAATTTGTAGACTACAATAAAGATTACTTTTGTCAACAAATTCTAATTTGGATTGATTTTTATCGAACAAAAGAGCCTCAAGAGTTTTTTGAAAATGAGATTTTAAAACAAGCTAACAAAAAAGTTCGAGAGGTTATTAGAGATTATTTACACTTAGAAGATCAAACAGTTGTTAATTTAGTTGTCAACCTACTTCACGGTTTACTTTTGGTAAGACTATTTGAGGGAGAAACCATATCTTTTTCTGAGCAGGGTATCTTACTCAAAAACATGATTACCAGTTATCTAGAGCAAAAACAAAACGGAAGAAATAGCTATGAAAAATGATTCATTATCCAAGCATTCTCATCCTTTACGCTGGATTTTAGCCATTGCTATTGCTGCTACAACTATCACCAGTGTGGGGGTAGTTTATCAAGTTTTCCCCCTCAGATGGAATAATTCATCGCCCGCTGAATCAAAAGCAACAACGCCCCCTATTACCAAAGTAGCAGCATTAGGAAGATTAGAACCGGAAAGTGAAGTTATCCGTCTAGATGCTCCCTTGCCTTTAGATGGCGATCGCGTAGAACAATTATTAGTTAAAGAAGGAGATAAAATAGTCACAGGACAAGTAATTGCGATTTTAGATTCTCGTAACCGTTTACAATCAGTAGTTAAACAAAATCAAGAACAGTTAAAAGTAGTTCAAGCGCGTCTAGCTCAAGTTAAAGCAGGGGCAAAGGTTGGAGAGATTAATGCTCAAAAAGCGACGGTAGAAAAGGCTAAAGCTGATTTAGAGGGACAAACTAGAGAGCAAAAGGCAACTATAGCCAAACTACAAGCACAGTTACAGGGAGAAAAAGCCACACAAAAAGCGACAATTGCCCGTTTACAAGCAGAACTAGAAAATGCTAAAACTGAATGTCAACGTTATCAGATGTTATATCAAGATGGAGTCGTATCTAGTTCTGATTATGATAGTAAGTGTCTCAATCAAAAAACCCTGCAAGAAAGTCTCAAAGAAGCGCAAGCAGATCTACAACGTATTATTACCACTTATCAAGAACAGATCGCCGAAGCTCAAGCTAACTTAGAGCGTACTAAGGCAACAGGAATACAGCAAATTCAACAAGCAAAAGCTACCCTTAATCAAGTGGCTGAAGTTCGTCCAGTTGATCTACAAATAGCGCAAGCAGAAGTTGATAATGCTGTGGCTAATTTACAACAAGCACAAACGAACTTAAATCAAGTTTATATCAAGAGTCCTATTAACGGACAAATTCTCAAAATTCATACGCAAGTTGGCGAAAAAATTGGTGATTCTGGTTTGCTAGAACTAGCACAAACAAATGATATGGTGGCTGTAGCAGAGGTGTATCAAACTGATATTGATAAAGTGAAACTGGGACAACAAGCTGTCATTACTAGCCAAGCTTTTTCGGGTAAATTAAAGGGTACTGTCTCTCAAATTGGTTTACAAGTAAATCGGCAAAATGTCTTTAGTAGTCAACCAGGAGAAAATCTAGATCGCCGAGTCATAGAAGTCAAAATTCGTCTCAATTCTCAAGATAGTCAACGGGTAGCCAGCTTAACTAATTTGCAAGTACAAGTGGAAATACAAGTTGACAATCCTAATTCCTAAACCCTTAATATTGAGCCAGTATATGCCCAAGAAACTGTTCCGTAAAACTCCCTTAGCATGGCATCAGCTAATGAAGAAAAAAATTCGTCTTTTCGTCGCAATAGCAGGAATTGCCTTTGCTGATATTCTGATGTTTTTCCAACTAGGAATGTTAGATGCTTTGTTTGATGGATCCGCAAAATCTTATCAACTTTTACAAGGGGATCTAGTCTTAGTTAACTCTCAGTTTCAAACCCTATACATAGTTAAACAATTTCCCAGAGAGCGATTATTTCAAACCCTCGCCTATGAACAAGTTGAATCAGTGTTGCCTATCTATATGGGTTTTGCTCAATGGCGTAATCCTCAAACTGAGATTAATCGTACTATTTTAGTTTGGGGCATTGATCCAGTTAACCCACCTTTATCCTTAGTAGAACTTGAGGAAAATCAAACAAAATTAAAACTACTTAATCGGGTATTATTTGACCAAAGTTCTCGACCAGAATACGGATCAATTACTGATTTATTCAAACAGCAAGAAAATCTAGAAATCCAAGTTAATGATAAAACTGTAGAGGTAGTTGGTTTATTTAATATAGGAGCTTCCTTTGTAACTGACGGGAATGTCATTACCAGTGATTCAACTTTTCTTAACCTTTTTCCTGATAATAAACCTGAGCAAATATCTATGGGTCTTATTAAATTAAAACCGGGAGTAAATGTTCAAGAAATTCAAGCAAAAATTACAGCAAATTTACCCAAAGATGTAAAACTACTTACTCCATCTCAATTGGCACAAAATGAAATTCATTATTGGAGCACTCAAGGAATCGGCTTCATTTTTAGTTTAGGGGTGATAGTAGGATTTATTGTTGGTATTGTGATTGTTTATCAAATTCTTTATTCTGATGTGTCAGATCATCTACCAGAATACGCTACTATGAAAGCTATGGGTTACAGCGATCGCTACTTACTTGGTGTCTTAATGCAAGCTGCCTTATTATTAGCTATTTTGGGTTATATCTCCGGCTTTTTCCTGTCTTTAGGACTCTATCAAGTTGGTTCAAGTGCTACTCAATTACCAATTATGATGAAACTTGGACGCGCTGTAATGGTATTAATATTGACAATTACTATGTGTGCTGTTTCTGGAGTGATCGCCATGAATAAACTGCGTTCTGCTGACCCAGCGGATATTTTTTAGTTTCGAGGATAGTTACAACTATGGAAATGCTGCAAATTGAATCTGTAACTTCATTAGAACCTGTTATATCTATCAATTCTCTTAATCACTATTTTGGCGAAGGAAAACTGCGTAAACAGGTATTATTTGATATTACTCTTAATATTAATCTAGGAGAAATTGTCATCTTAACAGGTCCTTCCGGCTCCGGCAAAACTACCTTACTAACTCTGATGGGGGGGTTACGTTCCGCTCAAGAAGGGAGTCTCAAAATTTTGGGACAACAAATATATGGAGCAAGCAAAAACCAATTAACCCAGCTTCGTAAACAACTTGGCTATATTTTTCAAGCACATAATTTAATGAGTTTTCTGACTGCTAAACAAAATGTTCGCTTATCTCTGGAACTTCATGAAGAATTTCTTCAGGAAGATTTAGACATCAAAGCACAAGCGATCTTAGAAACAGTTGGCTTAGGAAACCGAGTCGATTATTACCCAGAAAATTTGTCTGGGGGACAAAAACAACGGGTTGCGATCGCTCGTGCCCTCGTCAGTCATCCCAAATTAGTCCTCGCTGATGAACCGACCGCGGCCTTAGATAAACAATCCGGGCGCAATGTGGTGGAAATCATGCAGAAATTGGCAAAAGAACAAGGTTGCACGATTTTACTTGTCACCCACGATAACCGGATTTTCGACATCGCCGATCGCATTGTCAATATGGAGGATGGTCGTTTAGGCGATTAACTGCCCAAAAATTACTTGCCAAAAAGTGGCCTTTCATGTTAGACTAAAGTAATGTCATCTTGGAGAGGTGGCAGAGTGGTCGAATGCGGCAGATTGCTAATCTGTTGTACGAATCGTAAGACCGTACCGAGGGTTCGAATCCCTCCCTCTCCGTCTTCTTTCGGTATTTTCGATGACTGCTCGCCAAGATTATTTCTGCTCCGTATATGGTCCGGTTGCCTCTTGGCGTTTCGGCAGTTCCTTGGGCATCGATCCGATTGGTTTAGTTTCCACCTGTTCCTTTAACTGTGCTTACTGTCAGTTAGGAGAAATTGAGCAAAAAACCGAGCAACGAAGAGTTTTTATCACCAGCGAACAAATTAGCAGCGATTTAAGTGCCTTTGCCCCCTGGGACGTGGATATAGTCACTCTCAGTGGTAGCGGGGAACCCACCCTCGCCCTCAATTTAGGGGAAATACTGGCCACCGTCAAGGAAATAACCGAGCGGCCGGTGGCGGTCTTAACCAATAGTACCCTTTTGGGAGATGCCCAAGTGCGTCAAGACTTGAGCAAAGCTGATATCGTCGCCGCTAAAATCGATGCTGTTTCCGAGGCCCAATGGCGACGGGTTAACCGTCCGGTCTCCGGTCTGGATTGGCAGGAGCTTTGGTGGGGATTAAGACAATTTCGCCAAGAATGGTCGGGAAAACTAGCAATTCAAACCATGCTACTGGCCTCTTGGTCGCCCCAAGATCAAGACCGATACATCGATTTGATGCAACAGCTACAACCGGATGAAATTCAACTTAACACCCCGACCCGTCCCCGGGCAAGACAAAGACAATTAGAAACCCGTGGTAATAATCCCCTCAGCGCGAGCGACGGAATGCAAATTCTCAAACCCGTAAACGCTGAAATATTGGCGATTTGGGCGGAAAAAATCGCCACGGCCACGGGAATTACCGTGCGCTGTGTGCCGCTTACCGCCACAGGTCTCTAGGGCTTCGGCCGGGGTTTTTCTTCTTTCGGCTTGACATTAAAATAAGCCTCCATTACCTGACGTACCATAGGTGCGGCCACTTTACCACCACCACCGCCGGAATGTTCCGCAAAGGCGACCACGACAATTTCGGGCTTATCAAAAGGCGCGAAAGCTCCAAACCAAGCGTGGGACTTGCCTGGAGGTGCTTCTGCTGTGCCGCTTTTGCCCGCTACAGGCGGTAAAGCGGGGTCTGATAGGGCCCGCCCCGTTCCTTCCGCTACCACGGCTCTCAGAGACTTTCTCAGAGTGTCTAGGGTGCTAGGTTTCATGTTCAAAGACTTGCGCCATTCCTTAAGATCGCGGGCATCCTGTAAAAGGTGCGGTTTCACCAAAAAACCGCCGTTAGCGGGGACAGCAAACATCACAGCTACCTGTAGGGGAGTCGCGAGGGTAAATCCTTGACCGATCGACATATTAATCGTATCGCCTACCGACCAATCCCAGTTTTTAAAATTACGCAGTTTCCAATCGCGATCGGCAATTAACCCCGGAGTTTCTTCCGCTAATTCTATCCCGGTTTTCTGACCGAAACCGTAGCGCCGAGCCGTGGCAATTAAAGTCGGTCCCCCCACCCCGCGACCAATTTGACCGTGAAAAGTGTTACTACTCATGGCCATGGCCCGGACAAAACCGATCGGACCAAAACCGGCGTGATTCCATTCTCCAAAAGCTGTCCCCCCCACATAAAGGGCAGCAAAGGTATTTAAGACCGTATTGGGGGGAAATTTACCCGATTCCATGCCAGCAGTGGCAGTGACGACTTTAAAGGTGGAAGCGGGGGGGAATCCTTGCAGAGCGCGGTTAACAAACGGGTTGCCCTCCGCTTGTAGTTTTTTCCAAGTGGCGGTGGTAATTGGGGCCGAGAAAACATTAGGATCAAAACTAGGATAACTGACCATGGCCCGCACGGAACCATCCCGGGGATCGATCGCCACGATCGCACCCTTGCGTTTTCCTAAAGCGGCCTCGGCGGCTTTTTGGAGTTTTAAATCTAGTGTCAGGGTGACATCTTGCCCCGGTTTAGCAATTTTTTGGCCGAGAATTTGGATTACTTGTCCCGATCCGTTGACCTCTAACTGCATTCCTCCCCATTCTCCCCGCAATTTTGACTCGTAGGCGGCTTCTACACCCATTTTACCGACGACATCTCCCAATCGGTAGCCCTGGGATCTTTTGGCTTGATATTCCTCCGGGGTTAGTTCCCCAGTATAACCGAGAATATGGGCCCCGATTTTACCATTGGGGTAGTAGCGCACTGATTCCACGTCCACTTCAATGCCGGTTAATTCGTCTTTGTATTCCTCTAGGGCGATAATTTGGGCCGGAGTTAAACCCCTAGCGATGCGGATCAGGGTGGAGGGGTTTTCGTCCGCTTCGTTAATGCGTTTTTCTAGGTCGCTTCTGGGAATGCCTAAAATACTGGCTAAACGGTCAAGATTGAGTTTTTGGGCGGGATTACGCTGGGATTTGGGCCAAATATAGGCCGCATGGGTTAAGCGGGCCGTGGCCAAAACTTTGCCATTGCGATCGAATAAGTTGCCCCGGACTGGGGGTTTGGGAAGAATGCGAATCCGGTTATTTTCTGCCCTTTCTCGGTTAATTTGTCCTTGCTGCAGTTGTAAATAGGCCAAGCGCGAGCCAACTCCTCCTAGCAGGACAAGGCTAATTAATCCCATAATTAGCCATGACTGACGCTGACGACCGACTAGACGCTCTTTATCTTTGATTTTATTCTGTAATTTATTCGGTGCTGGCCGCGTCGGCGAGGTGAGCGTTTTTTTCCGTTTCAGTTTGACTTTGGTTTTTGATAGGAGTCCGCTATTACGCATTTGCTTAAAGTTAAAAATTTAAAAGTTATTAGTCATCAGTTAGGGACTTGCGTGGGAATAATATCCCAGCCAGAAAATCGCTCTGTAGAAGAATTAGACCAGCCAGATGGCACATTATCAAGGCGCAAGTCCCTAACATCTCGAAGGCTCTCGCCCTACTTAGGGTGATCAGCAAACCTGATCGATCGGAGGGCGCAAGCTTTGCGCCCCTACAGTAACGGATTTTGTCCACAATGTAGGGGCGAACTGCGTTCGCCCAAAAGGTACATTATCAAAGCGCAAGTCCCTTATCAGATTTGAGTTCTAAGTGAGTAGTTTTAAATAGCACTTTCCTGATGTCTTTTCACTGTTTACTGGACGGCTACGCCGTGCCTTTGGCAACACTGAAAAGGACGCAATACTAGGTGATTTAGCTCCTCTGTTTACTAAAGTTCAGGGTATCTGCAATATATCTTAACAAAATCGGAGTAAATACTGGGAGTGGAAGGAACCACTCCAGACACAGAGGACACAAAGATTGAGCGCTTCTATAGTAAGTTAAAGAGAGCCGGGAAACTGGCGCATACATATAGTTAAGAGTTTGTCAAGTGTTTCTTAACTATATCTAACATTATCCCTGCTCAAAATGTAATCACACTGCGGATAGAATCTCCTTGGCGCATCAGGTCAAAGGCCTCGTTAATTCTTGCCAGAGGTAGAACGTGGGTGATTAAATCATCAATGTTAATCTTGCCGTCCATGTACCAATCGACTATTTTTGGTACATCTGTACGACCCCTTGCCCCACCAAAAGCCGTACCTTTCCAGACCCGTCCGGTGACTAATTGAAAAGGACGGGTACTAATTTCTTGGCCGGCCCCGGCTACACCGATAATAGTGGCAACACCCCAACCTTTATGGCAACATTCCAAAGCTTGACGCATAATCTGGACATTGCCGATACACTCAAAACTATAATCGGCCCCACCCTTAGTTAAATCCACCAGATAGGCCACTAAATCCCCCTCGATTTCTTGGGGATTAACAAAATGAGTCATCCCGAATTTGGTCGCTAAAGCTTGTTTCTGGGGATTGATATCGACCCCGACAATCATATCGGCCCCCACCAAACGGGCCCCTTGAATAACATTTAAACCGATACCTCCCAGACCAAAAACCACCACTTTTGCCCCCGGTTCCACTTTAGCGGTATTAATCACCGCACCGATACCTGTAGTGACTCCGCAGCCGATATAACAGACTTTTTCAAAGGGAGCATCGGGGCGAATCTTGGCTAGGGAAATCTCCGGCAGTACGGTATAGTTAGCAAAAGTCGAGGTTCCCATGTAGTGATAAAGAGGCTGACCATCGAGGGAAAAACGACTGGTTCCATCCGGCATTACTCCCCGACCTTGGGTAAGACGAATCGCTTGACAGAGATTGGTTTTAAAGCTGAGACAGTATTCGCACTGACGACATTCGGGAATGTATAGGGGAATAACATGATCCCCCACTTTCAGGCTAGTGACACCTTTTCCCACTTCTACCACGATTCCAGCCCCTTCATGACCTAAAATTGAGGGAAATAAGCCTTCAGGATCGGCCCCAGAGAGAGTATAGGCATCGGTGTGACAAACTCCCGTGGCTTTGATTTCTACTAACACTTCCCCCGCTTGCGGTGCGGCTAATTTTACCGTTTCAATAGTTAGGGGTTTTCCCGCTTCTAGGGCAACTGCCGCTCGAACATCCATAGGCTCAAAGCAATAGGTTTTTTCCAGTATAATACCGTTAAACTGCTGAAGAGTTGTAATAGAACAATTCTCAACTTATCTCTATGTTAGTCCTCACCATCCGCGAAGAAGGAATTAACGATGGTGGCTTTACTGCTACTCTCAATTTTGATAGCGGTAACAGCTACCCAATTACGGTTACTGACCCCTTTACTAACCAAGAAGAAAAAGACCTAGAATGGTACTTTGAGGAATGGTTAGTATTTCCGACGCTAGACACGGATAAAGCGCAAAAAGCCGCCAACAGTGTCCAAAACTATGGCGAAAATTTATTTAAACAGGTTTTCCAGAGTAATTTAAATGCTTATGGGGAATATCGAGACTTGCGAAAGCAGTTAAGTCAACTGCAAATTATCATCGAAAGTCAGTCGCCAGAATTTCAAGCTTTACATTGGGAAGCGCTGAAAGATCCTGATTTACCGCGTCCCTTTTCTATAGATTGTATCATCTCCCGCCAGCGTCGAGGGGCTACAGTTGTCCCGGTGCAAATGGCCACTTATCCTACTATCAATCTTCTGGTGGTGATTGCGCGTCCTAATGAGGAATCTGATGTCAACTATCGCACGATTTCCCGTCCTTTGGTAGAACTGGTAAATAGTAGTGAAATACCGGTAAAAATTGATATTTTGCGTCCCGGAACTTATGAATCACTAACCAGACATCTGGATGAGAAGGGAGAAGGATACTATCATGTTATTCATTTCGATGTTCATGGCGGATTGATGGAATATGAACAGTACCAAAGACAGGTTCACGGGGATTCTTGGCGCTATCAAAGGGGATGGGGACTGGAGGATTTAGCAGAATATGAGGGAGTAAAAGCTTTTCTGTTTCTGGAAGGAGAAGAAAAAGGTCAAGCGACTCCGGTAGAAGCGACGGAATTAGCGAATTTACTCACTGGGAAAAATATCCCTATTTGTATTCTCAATGCTTGTCAGTCAGCAAAGCAAATTTCCCAGGAATCAGAAGACTATCGGGAAACCAGTTTAGGGAGTCGTTTAATGACTGCGGGAATGCAAGCAGTGGTGGCGATGGGATATTCGGTGACGGTTTCTGCAGCTAAGTTGATGATGAAACCAATTTATCAGCAATTATTGAACGGAAAAGACCTAACGGAAGCGATGCGAAAGGGACGGTTAGAGTTATTCAATAATAAGCAACGCCGCGCCTATTATAATACGATAATAGATTTGGAAGATTGGTTATTACCGGTGATTTATTGTCGCGGTAAAATTAATCTCAATTTGCGTCCATTTACTCCAGAAGAGGAGGAAAAATACTGGGAACATATCGGCAATCAATATGTCTTTCCCTTACCAGAATACGGCTTTGTCGGCAGGGATTTAGAAATTCTCAAGATGGAAAAGGCGCTGCTGAAACATAATATCCTTTTACTCAAAGGAATGGGAGGGACAGGAAAAACTACTTTACTCAATTATCTACGAGAATGGTGGCAGAAAACCAACTGGGCGACCCGTATTTTCTATTTTGTATTGGCACGCAGTTGGTAGTGATCGCCTGATTGGTAGCATCTAAACTCTAGTCCCCTTATCCTCAAAGCCCCTTGACAAAAGAGTCACAGCCTTAAGTTGTCACGAATGGCCTTGAGGTGTTAAAATAAGAATTACTGTCACTAAACAGTTCTTTAGTACAAAAGAACCTAGCGAGAATGAGAGGGATCATTATGTCTTCTGAAGACAAAAGGAAATTATTGTTAGAAAAAGTGTCCTGCGAGGCTCAGTCAAGACTCGCATATTATGACTTGCTTAAGCAGGGAGAGGTTTTTCGCCAACACCTAGAGTCTTTGTCTGACAATGAATCTGTCAAGATTGAGGAGATAGATAAGCATTTCTTGAAAGGCTTTTTGTCTTATTCTAGTCGCTTATATACTACAGGCGAAATTAGTAAATCTGCTTATATATCTCTGGTTACTCAAGCTGCCGAATCTTATGCTGAGAGGCTGGTGGAGTCAAAATTGGCAAAAGCCTTGAAGAAATATGAGCTTTATCTTGAAAAAGCTAGTCTTCGTTGGTTTTTGTAAGAAAAACTAGATATCCTAACCCACAATATTCTTGGTTGATTAGAAGTAACATTTTGTTGAGCAATTGATTAAAAGTATGGTATCTGAGCAATCACAAGAAGAACAGGAAATTAACTCCACATCTGAAAATGAAGAGGGTAAAGGAAATGTATCTTCTCCTGTAGGAGATGAACAGCAAGGGAAAAGCTCAAATATGCAAAACCAGAAACAAGATGATGATGACGATGATGATTTGTTATCTCCATCTATAGAAGATATATTGCCCCCGGAAGTTCTTGAAGAATTGCCACCCAAGGAAAAGAAGCAAATTGTATCAATGATGATGATGCAGGGGAGTTCTCGGCAGAGTTCTCCTCTGGTAAAACAACTCAAGTCCGAACACATTACTCAAATCATTGAAAACTCAGAAAAAGAAAATCAGAGAGAGTTTGAGAAAAGCAAAATTAGCGAGAACACCAAGAGATGGGGCATGGGAGCAATTTTAGCTCTTGTGGCTGTTGTATTTGTTTATGCGGGTGTCACTAAAGATAGAGATTTGTCTGAAAAGGTTGTTCTAGCAGGTATTTCTGCTCTTGGAGGGTTTGGAGCAGGTTACGCCGTTGCCAAAGAAAAGTAGCTTACTAAAAGGAGTTGGGGAATTAACTCAAGCCAAAAGTTATTACCTGCAAGCCTTACAAATTTGGGCAGAATTTAACGATGGTTACAGGGTACAAACCTTTTCTTTGCCTAGTCTTGTTGCTCTTTATCAGCAAACGCAAGATGAGGAGATTTTTGTTGCTGCGGCTGATATTTTGGGGGTTGGGGTTGAGGAGGTGCGGGGTTTGCTGGAGGGTTAGAATGGGTTTTGGGCGCAGGGATTGTTTGAGCGCAATCATTGTTTGAGCGCAAGCATTGCGCCCCTACGGGGGAAATATTGGTTTGT
>NZ_JAQMSY010000136.1:0-9695 GCF_028329095.1 Microcystis sp. CS-574 | reverse complement strand
CCCTAACTCACTCCCTAACTGTCTCCCTAACTGTCTCCCTAACTCACTCCCTAACTGTCTCCCTAACTGTCTCCCTAACTCACTCCCTAACTCTCACCCTAACTGTCTCCCTAACTCACTCCCTAACTCTCACCCTAGCCATGGGTATGAAGAAATCAAAACTATCAAGGGAAGACAGTACCGTTATTGGAGATGGTTAGAAAATGACAAGCTGCGATCAAAATACTTAGGACGGTGCGAAAACGTTAAAAAATCTTGCTAAAATACTAGACGCTGCGACTTAGGTTAAGTGGCAATATTTGACCCATTGTCAGCAGGTGCGAATCCGGCTCGCAGCTTTGACACTAAATATAGCGTAGTGACACAGCTTCGCTGACACTAGATATAGTGTTAAGCGAAAATTGTTTCTAGTGCGTTCTTAGTCCGGTCGGGATCGGTTTCGATGTATCGCTGCAAGTTAGCGATCGAAGCGTGACCGCTCACGGCTTGAATGGTTCTTAGGTCGGTTCCATTCCGGGCCAACTCAGTGATGCAACTGCGGCGGCCGCAGTGAGTGACAATTTTCTTGTCATCTAGTCCGACTTTCGCGGCAGATGTTTTCAGATAGGTTAAAGCGGCTTCATAGCTTAATCTTCCATTGATGCCGGGAAAAAGGTAATCATCTAGGTTAGATGAGGGATTATAATCTCTAAGCTTTAGCTTTAATTCTCCACAAATTGGCACAGTATGATTTCTGTCTTTCCCTTTTCTGGTTTCTCTTCTAAATGCTATCTCATCGTTAGGGACTCGCCGGGTTGGGTCTTTGTAAACATCTTTGACCCGTAGCTCTAAGGCTTCATTTATGCGTGCTGCGGTGAATCTTAGGATAGCCCATAGAAGCCGATGTTTTTGATTGGCGACGGACTCTAGTTTTTTCCAGTCTGATTGAGATAAAACAGAAGCTTGCCCTATTGTTCTCATATTTACCTACAGAATTTATTAATAAAGTCCATTTATTCTGTACTTAAAAGCCTAAGCCTTAAGTGTATTTCTTGTAAAGTATCGTATTTTCAAGGCTTTTGTCAATTGCTATTACTACAGAAAATAGATATTTTATGCACTTGATCAAAATAATATTTTTCCTTATTTTAAAAGAAAAGATTATTTTTTGTCACAATGACTACTATTGTACTCACCTCAAATATTCCGACAAATATTAACACCTTAGAACGTTTGATCGCTCATCAACTAATGGCCTTAAAGGCTACCATCGGAAATACGACGTTTAACCTTGATAGCACAGAAAAAGGGGGAAGAACCCCGTACATTACCCTAAACACCGGAGAGGCCACAGAGGGAGATGGACAGCTGTACCTGCAAGCTTTTGTGTATTTGCCCCTAGACACTCAAATTAGAAACAATGCCCTAAACCAAAGGCCCTGGATGTACGCAAAAGAAATTAGCAATAATAACTACCCAGCGGGGTATAACTTAACTTAGGTAATTAAATGCTTGGATTTATTGGGCCAGCGCCCGCTAAACAATTGGGTCCGTCTCTTCAGCGGAACACTTTAAGTAGTTTAGGGCCCTCTTTGCTTAAAAACACTTTCCGCTTTTTTTCCGGATTCTATAAAATAATAGATTTCTTATTTGATGCACCTCCTGCTGATGCTCCAGGAACGCCCTACGGACCGGCGGGTCCTATCGGGTCTTACCCCTTTCAACCACCTCCGGTTAGAGAGCGTGTTCCGCCTAAGACAATAGGACCCGATACCCCTCCCGGTTCAGTCGGGCCTGAAAATGCAAAATACAAAATAAGCAATTTAGTCGCAACTTATAGAAGGGTGGCGATGAGTTCACCTCATCACGTTATTAATGAAAATGCTAAATATGTAAACATTCCAGGCAAGATAATTCAAGGACCAATCGGACATCTGACTGTTCCTGAATCTCACGGGGGCAATCCCTGGGTCAATTGTATAGTGTGGCGGCCGCCGCCTGACAGCGGCGTTATAGACGTAATTTATCTCGATTCTTTAGATGTGTACTGGAACGCAAACCATTATCTCAAATCTTTTTCCTACCAAATCGAAAAAGTTGAATCTGAAGAACCCGATCCATCACCTGATCCCCCTCCTTATTTTTTCCCTCCTAACAGTCCTGGACCCTTAGCTCCTCCTTCAACAGATAACGACACAAGGACAAAACCGCCATATTCTCCGCTACCTAAAAATCCGCTTCCTATTGGACAGTCGAGCAATTTTACGCCACCACAAACCTCACCCGGTCCATCGCTATCACCAAATCCAAGCCCAAATCCTTCCCCACCTAGTTCGCTTGCTCCAAGTCCGCCAACTACAAACCCCACGAATCCAGGGACTTCGCCTAAACCAGGAGAAAGAGAAAACACGCCACCGTCTTTTTCGCCGTTTCCAATCATAAACCCTCAAAATCCAACAATAGGCCAACCAAGACAAGAAAACCCACCAGTAATAAATACACCGGGAGGCGGTGGATGCTGCACATCCCCCGGCGTTACTCAAGCTAACAATAGTCTAGACGCAATAAAGCTTACTTTAGAAGGATTAGACCTAACTCTTTTAAATGTCATAAATACCAAGCTCGGGCCTCAAATGAATGGGGGAATTTCCGGCTATCTATCAGATAGATTTACTAAACTCTGGAAGTCTAGAACTATTGATCGCGCTCTTAATTTAATGGCTACGGCTGCGGCTATTCATAACGCGGTCATGCTTTCCCGAAATATTGGCTCTACCTTGATCGCTACTTTAGGCAACGCCTTAAGCATTATTGGCATTAAAGACGGTGACGAAGTTGCCCAAAATTTTTCTACAGTTATTGGTAACTCAATTGAAAATATTGTAAAAGGATTAATCGGCAATGATAACTATACTGCTTTAAGTGAAACTTGGGCAAAAGCTAATAGGATTTATCAAAGTGCGATCAACATTTATCAGTTAATGACTGATTCACTTTTTGGTATCACGTCCGGACTGGAACAAACCGCTAAATATACGGGGAAAATTGGCAACGCTTTAAGAAAGTCCGGTGTGGTTTTAGAAAATTCTTACAACTGGATGAGTGAAACTTTTAGTTTTCATAGTGGCAAAAATAGAAAAATTGATCGAGTTATTCAAGGGCTACAAAACGCGAACGAAATAGCCTCAGATTTAGAATCTATAACCTCCGAGTTTAGAAGTGTAACCGAAAATATAAGGGAAATTGGGACAGAAGTAAACAAAATCAAAACAGAAGTTAATGACAAGGAAAGCGAGAAAAACACTCAAGAGACTCAAGGAAAAAATTCATCACAGTCTCCTCCAATAAACAAGACCGATTTAACAAAGCCTAGTTAATTTATTTATTTATTATGGCGATTCCTACTAACTTCACCGAATTTGAACACTTGCAAAGCACTATTTTAAGAGTCCATAATCAAATAGTGCGAGAGGAGTTTAGTGATATTACAGGCAATGATTTAGATTTAGCCGTCCCCCGGTCTTCGTTGCGTTGGGCTTGCTTGCTTAAAGATAACGATACTTGCGACATGATGATCCAACGCTTTTTATTGTTTTATTTTACCTTAAGACGAGCGCAAGATTTACAGCAGCCTTTTTATGGGATTCCCTTAGATGATTTACACGCTTCTCGAAAATTTAAACCACAGATTACCCTTTATTTTAAAGAAGATTTAAACGATTTAGAGGACGACACTCGCCCCACATGGGGAGAGATTTCTTTTAGATTAATGAATGAATCTAGCACCACAATAACAAAACCAGAATTACTTGCGTTAGCCAAGAAAATTAAGACAGTATTCGGACCCGCTAACGGGTATATTTGGAAAAAAGGGAGAAAGTTGTACTCTTACACAGAAAAAGATAAGGGTTATCAATTGCAGTTACTTTGTCGAGATGAATCAACTGCAAAAGAATTAATCAATAAGGTTTTAGATATACAAAATCATACCCCTGGCTGGAAGTTTTTAAAATCTAACATCGCTGATGATGAGAATGGTTCTTTTCCCTATAACCCTGGCAATCACACAATCTTAGGGAAAAGCTACAAAAAGCCTCGCCGTCGTCCTATGGTTGATGTTCGCTTTCAGTATGCTACGGCTACCATCTGGGGGATAAATAAGCCGATCGCTCTTTACGATCGCTCGTTTACTTTCCTTGATGCTCTTGTCGATGAGTTTAATTAGTTTTCGTAGATGGTCTATGCTCTTGTCGATGAGTTCGGGCAGTTTTCGCGGATGGTCTATACCCTTCCGACCAATCGTATTGGCTGCAAGCCTTGCTATAACTGAGTTATCGCATTTATGCAGAGCGGTAAAAATACTGTATTAAACGGATAGTATGGCTAGAAAGAGATTTTCGGATTTAGAGCGGATTTACGATGCTTTAAAGTTGGGGAACGTTAACCCCAACAGCTTGCCCCAGAATCTAGACTTTGTAAAGTATGCCAAATGGCGCGAGGGCAACGGGCCAGAGAGAACTATCGTTAGACCTCCCCTGAATGGAGAAGTCGAGGTAGGAGTTATCGCGTTTGGATATGGCTTTGCGAATGCGAAAGGTAAAATAAAAGTCACCTTGTCTGGGCGCTCTAGTGCTTTTTTAAATTCATTTAGTCCTAAAGCTAAGTTTGGTGTGGCTACGACTGGACTAAACGAGTATGTAAGAAACGGGGCTTTTGTACCCGCTAAAGCTCGCATCGCAACAATTGTCGCAGCTAAAAGCCCTACCTCGAAAATTACTGGGCGAAAATATAAAACTAGAAGCGGGACAGCTTACACACTTCCCATGGGACGGGTAAGCGAATCACTTGATTATCAGGAAGCAATAGACGGTATTTTGGCAGATTCCGTTTTTTCGGGTGCTAATGCAACCCATACCGTGAGTTTTGATCCGGAGGAGTTTCGTCGTGATTAACGCGGATCAACTTAAAGATAGAATGCGGCTATGGACTCCGGACAGATTTGATGAAATTCCCGCAGAGGAAACCTCAAATAATCTAATTATTTGTGGACAAGCGCTGGCCGATTTCTTTTCTTTAAAAATTACGCCGACAGAATATCTTGACGTAGTTGAGAGTTGCGAGGTCAATGTTGATGAATATTTAGAAATAATCAACGAAAATTTATATGATTTCGTATCATGCTGGTAATTCTAATAACTGGCAGTCTGTTTGGAGTCAAAGCTTTACCGCAGAACCAGCACCGGGAAATAGCCCAACTTTAGAGCGCTATTTTCCTTTGCCAGAAATATCCGTACCAATTCAGTTAAATGCTTCATTAATTACTTTTTATGCTACCAGTCAAAGCGCTGATCCGCGATGGAAGTTCGCGGCCAGCGTTAAGCGTAAATATGTCACGGGGCTGACTGTAGGCGGAAACCCTAACGCGGTGGTAGATAGTAAGCGAATTTTTTTAAATCAATTTTCGCTACTAAGTTATCCCGTTAATTTTGGATCAAGTTATGCCCTGTTAATTTCGGTTCCTTATTGGCATCGACAAATTACCTTGCATTTATGGGAATATACCGGTCCTATTATCGACACATACGAGCAAAAGCTCGATCTAATCTTGGGGAGATTGCCTGATTTACCATGATTCCATTTACTTTACTGACGATTGTTTGCCCTTTATTGTTTTTACAATGTCACCAAAGAATAAAATTGCTTTGCTTTTCATCGGATCAGGGTTAATTAGCGGGATTATCATTAGCTACCACCTACCAGCTGAAAAGTTAGTATTCGCTCTTACTGGTCCTACTGCTGTAGTAGGAGCGGGCTTAAGCGAATGGAATTCTAGCAGGGAAAAGTCGGATGATGACTCAGACACAAATTAACTGAAAAAAATCCTAATCAACAAATCTCTAAATATTTTTTTGTAGAAAAAGTAACAAAAAGAGATGCGCGACGAATTTTTTATGAAAAATGGCAAAGACTGACGGTCTAAAGTCCAAAAAGGGCCACGATGGAATTATTAGGGTCGTTGTCAGTCCCAAACAATCGATCGCTCCGATGGCGATCGATTTTTTTCTAGGGGTATCAATCCACAAAAAAAATGTCTGAAAA
Organism: Microcystis sp. CS-574; assembly: GCF_028329095.1. Lineage (NCBI taxonomy): Bacteria > Bacillati > Cyanobacteriota > Cyanophyceae > Chroococcales > Microcystaceae > Microcystis > Microcystis sp. CS-574. The sequence continues at coordinate 3,617 of NZ_JAQMSY010000136.1, read as the reverse complement.
GCCCAAATATTAAGCGATTCAAACATTTTCTCATTGCAATCGGAGGGTGATATTGACTTTATGTCTTAACTTCGAGCTTACGATAGAAACCTAGCTGTTAATGTAGCCTATTTAACCAAAATATCGATTTTTTGCTGATTTATCGGGATAGACAATCACCTTTTCTTAGAAATTATCCGAGTTTAGAGACAATTGGTTAGCTAATCTCCCAATAAGCTAGGTCTCAGAGACCAGCAAGGCATCCTCAAGCCTTGATTTGTCCTTACTTGTCATGGACAGCGATCAGGGCAAGTGGGGTCAATCTACCAATGTTTACATCATAACTCGATCGAGGGAGAAAAGCCAAGAACCTGGGAGAAAACTGCCGATTTATCCCGGCCAATATTATTGCTCAGATCGGCCTAGATGATGCCGTCAGTCATTCTTCAGCGAGAAACCACCCCGCTAGAGGATTCCGATTCTAGGGGGAGAGAGGGTTTAATTATCCCGTATTTTGTCTCCTCTGGGGTCACTTGACGGATAACCTCCAAAGCTTCCTTGATCATTACTGCCATGGGAACTGCGACAATCACCCCCAGTAAACCGCCCACTCGCGCCCCCGTCAAGACCGAAACCAACACCCAAAAGGGATTTAACCCGGTGACACTGCCCAAAATCCGGGGAGCAATGCCGTTTTCGACAATTTGCTGCACCACTACAGCTACGGCTAAAACTTGCAGAGCTAAACCAATATCGCGCAAAGCTAGTAAAGCTGTCACCGTGACAATGCCTACAGTTCCCCCAAAAGGGATTAAGGCCATGGTACCAATCAAGAGGCCGAATAGAAGACCAAAAGGGACTTTAATCGATAAAAATGCCGTGACTAATCCCAGGGCCATGCAAGTGGCACAAATCACCTGGCCGACAAAGTAATTCTGAAAACTTAAGCGTAGGGTTAGGGAAAAGGGTTGTTGGACGGGTTTGGGCAACCATTGGATAATACTCCTCCAGATATCGGGACTGTGGAGAAGTAGATAAAAGGTGAGGATAATGGTTAGCAGCACATCAAGCACCCGCACCACAGTAAAAACGGTGAGATTAAGGGCTAAATTAACGCTTCTTCCCGCTAAAATTTGCAATTCTGCCCCTAAACGACTGTTAAACTGAGCGATCAGACCATCGAAACTGATCGGAATCGGTAGATTCATCGTGTCGATTTTGGTATCTAGTTGCATCAGTTGGCGCTGTCCCGAGTCTAACCATTCCGGCAATCTGTTGACAAATTGCTGTGCTTGGGTGAAGACTAGGGGAACTAGGGTTATTCCCACGGCCACAAAAATTAAAATCGTGATCAGGGAAACCACGATCGCAGCTAAACCCCGTTTTAATCCCTGACGTTCCAACCAAGTCACCGGATAACCCAAGAGAAAAGATAGAACGGCCGCTATCAGTAAAATAACAAATAAAGATTCAAAATAGCCAAAAATTGCCGATAATGCCCAGGCATTCAGAACTATAAGTGGTGCAGCTAGAGCAATCACCAGTAAGCGAGATAGGGAATTCAGGGATTGCCACCACGTCTGAACCCAATTGCGTTTCGGGGGAACGACTTTAACTTCCACCATGAAGCCTCTTAAAGGGTTTGTTTCAATACTTGTATTCTGACAGATCGAAGCCGAACCCGCTAACTCAACCGGGGGAAGTGGGGTGATCTGACAGGTGTAGGTTTATTACAACAACCTTATGGGTGTAACGGGGGCATCCTGCCGACATTTAAGGTGAACGGCTCCGTTAGGCTGTAGAGCTAGTCACTCCATACTTGACAAGACAATGCACTTGCATTACCATCAAGATGTTTTTACAAATAGGCTGAGAGGTCCCAATGGCTGCAACGATGGCTCCATGGCCAGAATCCACTCTTACCGATCGCTATCAGACTACAATTCCCGATTCCGTTCGCAAAGCCCTTGGCTTGAATAAGCGCGATAAAATCTGCTACAACATACAGCCCGACGGCAAAGTATGGATTTCCAGGGCTGACGGGACAGAAGAAAATGATCCGGTGCTTGGGAAATTTCTGAATTTTCTTGCCCAAGATATGGAACAGAACCCTCAACACATACAGGCAATTAGTTCTAACCTAGTCAATCATGTTCAATGCTTGGTCTCTGGCGTTGATCTGGAGCTTGATGCACCACTTCTGGATGAGGACGAATAAGGTTGTCTATAGATCAGCCCCTAGTAATTAATGGATGGAGCATATTTGCTCATCCTCTGTTCCTTGAACAGTTTGAAGAACTTGTGACGCAGGTTGAAGAGCTGCGCCACAAGTTTCCTCAAGATTACAAAAGGAAAAATGCGACAAAGCGTCTAGCTGCCATAGCAAAGTTAGCCTTTGATACTATTCCTCAAGACCCAACTCGCAGTGATTATCGACAGGGAACTACGCTTGGAGACGATTACAAACACTGGTTTAGAGCCAAGTTTTTTCAGCAGTATCGACTGTTTTTTCGATATCATCAAGAGAGTAAAATAATTCTCCTCGCTTGGGTCAATGATGAAAACTCTAAGCGAGCTTATGAGAGTAGTACAGACGCTTATAGAGTCTTTAGAAAAATGCTGGAGACCAGTTATCCTCCAGATGATTGGCATGACCTACTCAAAGAGGCCAAAAGTACAATTAGCCGTTTACGCGAAGCTGCTGAAACCGAAATTTAATGATAGATATGTCTGGACTTACCCATACATAAATACTAAAAAATTAACAAAACCCTTACTGCATAAAGCTTCTCAGAATAAATTGACAAGCCGTCACTGGGTACATTTTCCCTTTGAAAATGGCCGTACCGTTGACTGTCTCTGGAGTGGAGCGATTCCCTAGAGTTCGCTGTATAGCGATCGCTATACTGATGGCAATTAATCTTTAGAGTAAGGGATTCCCTCTGTAGCCATGTTTTTACTGGTTTTCTGACTCGAAACAAGCTATAGTGGTCGAAGGGTAAAGTTTGAAAATTTGGTGGTGATTCGGTAGTAGTGATGGCGGCTTAATCCTTTGCTTTGCTGTGCATTGTAGTCATGGATAAAATACCAAACAGCCCCAACGTGATTCTCCATTTTTTTAGAGAAAGATAGACTCTCTCTCACCAGCCGAGAAATCCTTTGTCTAAAGGTATTATTTAATCTTTCAATATGATTAGTTTGACCAGTTTCTTTTCCGACTGGTTGATGACGTTTACTAGGAATTACTGTCTTATAGGACTCCCAAAAGTCTGTGTAAGCAACAGCGCATTGTCGGTAAACACCTGGTAAACTAGCCCAAAGTTTTTTGGCTGATTGACGACTCCTATCTCCGCGCATAGCAACCAATAATTTCCCTTGTCTTTCTATCAATTAACCGCCAAATATAAACCTTGATTGTTTTAGAAAAAACAAAAGACCACATCTCATCACATTCTATGACCAATTTACCTTTTAGTTTGTCTGAAACCTTTATTTGACGAGGGACAGATGCCAATTTATTGTTGACATAATTTTGTAACCATGACCAACTTACCCCTGTTACTCTAGCAATTACTCGTAAGGAAATTCGTTCGAGTAAGAGTTTATCAATTAATTGTTTGGTTTCGTCAGAGACAGTT
>NZ_JAQMSY010000135.1:0-6733 GCF_028329095.1 Microcystis sp. CS-574 | reverse complement strand
CAGTTCGCCCCTACATTGTGGACAAAATCCGTTACTGTAGGGGCGCAAAGCTTGCGCCCTCCGATCGATTGGGATATTATTCCCACGCAAGTCCCTAACCTGTGCTGTAGAAGGGATTAAGAGAATTTCCAGCACCCCGTTACTGGGTACAAATCAGGGAAACTCCCAATAAATCTAACGCTTTTTGTTGCAGTTGGATCGGTCGAGTTATCTTAGAAAAACGATAACTTCCCTCTCTAATCGTACACTCCACTGTATTCAAACCCCAGTTCGGGTTAAGCAGCGGGGGGCGTAAAAGCCCATTCCATCTTTAAGGAGGGTTTTTTCGGCTGGTGACAGTAAGCAATCAAACCACAGAGAAGATTAACGCAAAAATTAACAGGGCTGCGGTGGCAGGAATGTTCAACCCCAGAGATGTTCTTGAGTTGGTCAATAATAGTCTCGACAATAGAACGCTTACGGGATAAAAGCTTGTCATAAAGGCGGATTAAGCGATTTTTCAGGTTCCGCTTGGGTTTAGCAAAAAACTCAATACCAAAATCTTTGAGCAGTTCCTCCCCCAGGGATTGAGAGACATAACCTCGGTCAGCAAAAACTTTGCCAAACAAGGATTGTAGCAATTTGTTCACGGGTTTGCGGTCGTCCACATTGCCGGGGGTAAGGTGAACGTTGAGCAATTCTCCTTCCTCGTTCACCACTAAATGCAGTTTAAAGCCAAAAAACCAGTCCACAGAGGTTTTTCCCCCTGCGGCTAAATTGTCAAACACCCGATGACTACTGATGCGGCGATTATGGCAGACCTGAATTTTGGTGGCATCGACAAAGCTAATCCCCGTGCAACGACCAAAACAATGCTTCAAGTAAACGCATAAGGGGATGAGAGTCGAGGGTATCCATTCGATAAAACGTTGATAGCTAGGCAGTTGAGGGAACTCTTGTCGTCAGTAGACACAAACATGATCGAGGTAGAAATGTTTAAAATTACGGTAGTGGTTTTGATGGAAAGCGATCAGGATGGTCATAATTTCGCTTAAAGTCAAGATTTTGCCACGTTTACGAGCTTTATTATCGGGCCAAAGCCTTGTCTGTTCTAATTTAGGTTCAAATACACGGCATCCGTCGTCGACATGACAGAAAAGAGCTTCTAGACTAGACATAGATGGGTTGGGGGTGCTGAGTTTATATATTTTTCAGCTTACTAGCCCCCGCCTTTTCTTTCCACCCTTATCCCGAACTGACGTTATTTAGGTCATTTCCTCAAATGCTTTGGACAAAAATTGACCAGACTTGGCGATCAATGTTTCCGCTCCAACCATTAAAAGTGTCAAAATAATAGTGAAGTTTTGTGACAAAGTGCAGTCAGATATAAAAATCCTTGCTAGAACTCTAGAAAGCTTCTGTGATCAGTATCCTTAAAGTAGATTGTTTGCAGTAAGCTCATCTGGTTAACAGGCTTTTGGGTGTGATGTAGGGAAAGTTTCTTGCGATTGCGCCTAAATGGGGTGATGTACAGAAAGTTGACCCATATCGTTACTCTGGAGAGTGTTATATAGAAAGTTGACCTGTAATGTGTAGTTATGCGGCAAGTCCTCGGTTAGGACAGTGGCTTGAAGTTGCTTGCGGGGCATTCATTGACGATAAAAATTGCTTGGCATGGATAGCTGTAACGACAATTTATAACTACAATTGGTTATTGTAGCTGTCGTTCGGTTATGGAATATGAATGGGATGAAGCAAAACGTCTTGCTAATCTTCGTAAGCACAGAATAGATTTTACCGATGTTCCAGCCGTGTTTGATGGCGATATTGTAACGGTTGAGGACGATGGTTACGGTTATGGAGAGCAGCGTTTTGTCACATTCGGTTTGTTGCAAGGGCGAGTGATTGCCGTTGTCCATACAGAACGTGAGGATTGCACCCGGATTATTTCTGCAAGAAAAGCGACGAAATATGAACAACGAACCTACTTCGAGCAACTCTCAAACTGATTGGCAACGATTGGATGCGATGAGCGATGAAGATATTGATTTATCAGATTGTCCAGAGATTACGCCAGAAATGTTTGCTAAGGCGGTAGTGCGGCGGGGTTTACCTGCTACAAAAGCCAAGTCTCAAGTTACACTCCCCATTGATAGCGATGTATTAGAGTGGTTTAAGTCTCAAGGGCGTGGCTATCAAACACAGATCAATCAATTGCTACGAGCGTATATGGAGGCACATCAATAACAGGCAGATTCATATTTTTGTATTTGAAAACAAGGATTGCAGCGGCATAACAAGGGATTTACCATACCTTATTAGACTGAAAACCGCTATAACAAATCACTGCACCCGAAATAATAGTGAAATTTTGTGACAAAGTGCAGCCATATCTAAGAATCTTTGCTAGAGTTCTAAAAGTATTCTGTGATCAGTCTCCTTAAAAGGAGATTGTTTGCAGTAAGCTCATCTGGTTAACACGCTTTTGAGTGTGATCTAGGGGAAGTTTCTTGCGATTGCGCCTAAATGGAGTGACATACAGAAAGTTGACCCATATCGTTACTCTGAAGAGTGTTATGTAGAGAATTTCCGTATAATTAACAGTTACGCGGCAACCATTGAATAACAGTACCTACATAGAGTTAAAAGCCATGACTAGAATTCGAATTGAGCTGGTTGATGTATATTGCCGTGACACTGAGGATGTTACTGGTGCGGATGATTTTTATATCTTGGGTGGTGTCGGTTCTTACTCAAAATTAGGAGCGACAGGCGATGATCTGAAAATTCGCCCAGTCTTGACTGTTCCTATTAAAATTAACGACAACCAGCGCAAACCATTTGGTAAAGGGGGCGGTATTATATTTGATGATGACGTACCTGAAAACAACACTTTGTACATTGCCTTGGCTGGATATGATGAAGACGCGGGCAAAGACTGGTCAAAGCATGGTGAAATGGTGACGAAAGTAGGAAGTGCCATATCTGCGGGCTTAAAAGCGGTTCCCTATCCCCCTGCCCAAATTACGGGAACAATTCTTCCGTTTGCGATTGCGGGTGTAGGACTCGCAATGATGCTGGATAAAGATGATGAATTGGGACAACTCAAGCGTGATTTGCCAGTTTCAGCAATTCCCAGTGGGAGCCACGCCCAGTTTTGGACTCTCCAAAAAAAAGGAGGATGGTATTCGAGTTGGGATTACACCGTTACCTATCGAATTCACAAGGGATAATATAGCCGTAGGGTGCGTCCCCTAATCTGGATACTACTGCTCCGCCGATCAATTTTAGGGAACGCATCATGCACATTTATTGAGGCTGTGAGTTTAAGCGCGATGCCGATTTTGTAGTGGAATGTTTCAGCTAATTTGGTGTATTAGAAAAATGCTATAAATTCTATAATCTAAGACTTTAAGCCAAAATCTATCGCCCTATTTTAGCTGAAACAGTCCACTACGGGGGGTTAAAATTATTATTCTTCCCCTATTTCTTCGGTTATGCTACAGTGCTTGTGAAGCAGCATAGACTTTTACTTCCTTCTCTAAACGTTCTCTGAGCCTATCTTTTTCTACTTCAATATCATACCTTGTTTGAAGATTCATCCAGAACCTTTCAGACATACCAAAATAACGAGAAAGCCTTAAGGCAATATCGGCAGTAATTCCTCGCTTTTCCTCGATAATTTCCTTGATTTGCTCTATTGGTACATTAAGATCTTCTGCCAAACGTTCTTGGCTAATTTCCATCGGTTTGAGAAATTCTTCCAACAGAATCTCACCAGGATGAATGGGGGCTAATAATTTTTTCTCAGTCATGATTATTGAGTAACAATTAATGATAATCGACTATTTCTACATTGTAGGCGTTGCCATTTTTCCAAATAAAACAGATCCGCCACTGATCGTTAATTCGGATACTATGCTGATTTTTTCTATCTCCTGAGAGTTTTTCCAACCGATTAGATGGAGGAATGTATAAATCCTGTAAAGTTTCGGCCGCGTCTAAAACTTCTAGCTTTCTCCGAGCATTTCGTTGAATATCTTGAGGTAATTTTCGTGAAAATTTACGTTTGAATACCTGCTCTGTCTCCTTAGATGCAAAACTCTTAATCATCAATAATTAGGAAAATGCACTACTATCATATCATCTTAGTGCGATCATCGATCTCATGCTAATGTTAGATCGCAATCTTTCTGTGGAGGCGCAGTTGAAAGTGTATCTGTGGGTTACGATCGCTTTTTCAACCACCTTATCACTAGCTAATCTTCTTGGCTATCAAGGATTAAAGCGTCAAGAGAATTGGGAAAATCACCTCGCTCAACCATTTTTGTGAAGGCTTTATAACAATCATTTTTATCCCCTTGTTTGCGAGGATAGCCTAGCCATAAAACAAAAATTGCTTTATACTCCTCGGTTTGTATAGCCCGAAAGAATAAGCGATAACGGTCAGGTAGTCCCATCTTTTTGACTCTTCCGTAATGCTTGAGCGCCCCAGTCAGAGCAAAATGGGAAGCAAAAGGGTCGAGAGGGATTTTTTCTTTAATGGCGACCATAATCGCCCTGTAGAGTTTGACTGTAGAATGAGTACGGTATGCTTCTGTTGGCAAGGTGTTTTTTAGTTTACGAACCTCAACTTGTAAATCGCGGCGTTGTTGCCCAAAAAGTCTTTTAATAAAGTAGATTCGCCAACCGTTAACTATCAAGTTCTACTCCTGTCATCAACTCTTCATCGACCGCTGCCATCGCTTCCGTATAAGCTTCTAACTCAGCATCAGCATTTAATAGGGCTTGCTTGGTCAGAAAATCTAAGAATAAACTCATCATCAGTTCATCTTCCTCCTGTTCTACAGATTGAGGCTGTAAGCGGACTAATAAGGTATCAGGGCTGATAACTTCAACAGCACCTTTAGCTTCTTTGAATTGGGGATTATCCTTAAAAAAACTGGCACTCAGACGGAAACCTGAAGCATTGCCTATTCTAGCCCAGGTTAGATTGTATTGTTTGTTACTCATGATTTTAGGCAAAGTTTACTACATATCATGTTATTACATAATTTAATAACATACAAGGTTGCCCAGTTTCTCTACCGCGTTTTAACTGAACTTACCCCATACATATATACCATAATAGCCGAAAACCCTTATCAATCAATGGATACACCCCTTAACTTTTTTAACGTACCCATGTACTTTGTAACATTTATTAATGGACAAGAATTCTCTCTATTAGAAGAGACAAAATAGCTAGGTGACCAGATCGCGTCTTTCCCGAACTGTTTGACATATTCTGAGTCCAAGGCTAGAACCAATACAGACCGATTCTAGCTTACTGCATGAAAGCGAGATACCGTCACCGAATCTATCCGAACGGCCAACAGCAAGAGCGTTTAGCCAAGCTGTTCGGATGCGTTCGTTCGGTCGCGAACAAATGATCGGATCGCTTTCTTTTTCGAGGTTAACCACGATAGCCAAGCGCGGGCGGGGCGATCGTAAAAGGTAAAAATATCCCCGTAAGCGACCATTGCGTCCCGGTGGTGTAACCAATGACGTTCTGGGGTGGTGATGTATAGGCGATCGCAAATCCGCGCAATCGGTTCTGGGGTCTTCCATTCTAAAATCGAAACGTGTCGCCAGATAACGTGTAATTCCCCTAAAATTAAGCCGATAACCGTTCCGAAGGGCGATATCTTCCAGAACCACGGAATAAAGATAAAGTAGGGGAGCGCGCCGAGAAAGCCATCGAATAAAACTAGCGGATTTCGATTTAACACCGCGTAATGAAAAAAGTTCCGATTTTTGCCGTGGTGTACCGCAGCGTGAAACTTGCCGAAAACGTGTTCTGGAACATGGTAGAGAAACGTAGAAATTAAATCACCGAGTAGCAAGAGCGCTAGGGTGATCAGGATGGCTTTTAGTATAAGTAGTGTCAAAGTTTTCCCCTTAATTTTTCCGCTCGATCGTGTTTTGCAATTTACTATAAAAGAGAAAGTTAAATTTTTCTTTATGATTAAGTTAATTTTTAAAATCACGCCTTATGTGAGTTGCCCAAAGGGTTGAACAGGAGTCTGCTCAAAGGTGAGAACATCAATACCAAAACGCTGACGCAACAGTATCCGCAGGGTATGACTTGCCATTTTAGCGGCAACATGGACACAAAGTCCCTCAACTTTCTTTCTGAGCAATCGCTCCAAGTTGCGTCCTGTATTCTGCACCTCATTGAAAACCCCCTCAATCCGTTCTCGAAAATGTTGAAGAAGTCGCTCAAAGACGGGAGAAGTTTGTTGATGTTGATTGACTCTCTTAGCTGTAGAGACTCGATTACCTGTGGTTCTTGATATCTCAGTCTGCCAATCAGTACCAATAAACCCCTTGTCGGCTAGGATATTGTTGCCTTGAATGAACTGCAATACGGATTCTGCTGCGGGAGCGTTCGTCAGTATGAGCAGGGACGAGGGAATAAACCAAAAGGTCAACATTTCACTATCTCTGAAACTAGGCTCAGGTCCAGGCAGCATGGGAGTCAAGCGATATCCCTGTTCTTGATACCAGTCATCCACCAGGACATAAATAGGGTTTGCTGAATAAATCTAAAAACCTTGTTGGGTAAACCTTCTAGACTTTTTTTCCCTCAAAAAGTGCCAACCATTGTAGTGATCGGGGGGAAAATTCCTGGACTTTTTCCCTGAAAATTAGGTAATTGACCAGATGAAAATCGCTAAAACCCCACACCCCACACCCCACACCCCACACCCTG
>NZ_JAQMSY010000134.1:0-4978 GCF_028329095.1 Microcystis sp. CS-574 | reverse complement strand
GTAATTCTTGGGCTGCCCATTTCTCCATTTTTTTTGCTCACCTCCACCTTGATTCCTTCTTTCAAAACTATACCTATCAATCGTTTCCCCTTTTTTTAAGTTTCTTCTCTTTTTGTTAAGAAAGATCTGACTAATCGATAGGGGGGATCGAACCCAAAATCTATCTTCACATTTAATTAGAACCACTTACTTAAAACTCATCGGGTTTTTGCTAGGGTAGATAACCCCAAGACTGGCAATCGCCCCCAGCCGGCTGCTGTAAAATAGGAAGGATAGATAAAACTCAGGAGAAAAAACCCCAGTGCCGTACAACCCCGCAGAAATCGAACAGAAATGGCAGAAGATTTGGCAGCAAATGGGATTGGACAAAACCCCAGAAAACGCCGATAAACCGAAATTTTACGCCCTCTCCATGTTCCCCTATCCATCAGGCAACCTGCACATGGGTCACGTTCGTAACTATACTATCACCGATGTGATTGCCCGTCTGAAAAGAATGCAGGGTTATCGCGTGCTGCATCCCATGGGGTGGGATGCTTTCGGATTACCCGCAGAAAATGCCGCCATTGAAAGGGGAGTTCCTCCGGCAAAATGGACTGATCAAAATATTGCCCAGATGAAACGGCAATTACAACAGTTAGGATTATCTATCGATTGGGAAAGAGAAGTTGCCACCTGTTCCCCGGAATATTATCGTTGGACCCAATGGCTATTTTTACAGTTTTTTGAATCGGGATTAGCCTACCAAAAAGAAGCGGCAGTGAATTGGGATCCTATCGATCAAACTGTCTTAGCAAATGAACAGGTAGATAGTGAAGGAAAATCTTGGCGATCGGGTGCTAAAGTAGAAAGAAAATTACTCCGGCAATGGTTCCTAAAAATCACCGATTATGCCGAACAATTACTCACTGATTTAGATAAACTTACCGGTTGGCCGGAACGGGTTAAAACCATGCAGGCCAACTGGATTGGTAAATCGGTAGGTGCTTATTTAGAATTTCCTCTTGTTAACTCCACAGAAAAAATTGCTGTTTTTACCACTCGTCCCGATACGGTTTATGGAGTCACTTATGTGGTACTTGCTCCCGAACATCCCTTAACTTTACAAGTTACCACTCCCGAACAAAAATCCGCCGTAGAAACTTTTATTCAAGAGATAGCCAGCGAAAGCGAATTAGAAAGAACCGCCGAAGATAAACCCAAACGCGGTATTAAAACCGGAGGAGTGGCAATTAATCCTTTTACAGGTGAAGAAATTCCGATTTTAATTGCTGATTATGTCCTCTACGAATACGGGACGGGGGCAGTGATGGGAGTCCCGGCTCACGACAGTCGCGATTTTAAATTCGCTCAGGAAAATAACCTACCAATTAAGATAGTTATTACTCCAGAAAGTGGCGAAATTGAGTTAAAAGAGGCCTATACAGAAGCAGGAATTATGATTAATTCCGCTCAATTTAATGGACTGAATTCTACAGCAGGAAAAACCGCTATTATTGATTATGCCACTGCCCAAGGTTACGGCAAAGCTAGAATACAATATCGCCTCCGGGATTGGTTAATTTCCCGTCAAAGATATTGGGGTTGTCCGATTCCAGTTATCCACTGTCCTAACTGTGGAACCGTGCCAGTACCTATCGATAATTTACCCGTTACTTTACCAGAAAATGTCGAATTTAGCGGTCGAGGTGCTTCTCCTTTAGCCAAATTAGAAGACTGGGTAAATGTGGATTGTCCTCGCTGTGGCACTCCCGCAAAACGGGAAACCGACACTATGGATACTTTCATCGATTCTAGTTGGTATTTCCTCCGTTATACCGATGCTAAAAATGAAGATATACCCTTTCAATTCGAGAAGGTTAATGATTGGATGCCCGTGGATCAATACGTCGGAGGAATCGAACACGCTATCCTACATTTACTCTATTCTCGTTTCTTTACCAAAGTTTTAAGAGACCGAGGTTTAGTTAATGTCGATGAACCTTTTAACCGTCTATTAACCCAGGGAATGGTACAGGGATTAACCTACAAAAATCCCGAAACTGGCAAATATGTCCCTGCGGAAAATGTGATCTACAAAGAGGATCAGTATCGTGATAAAGACACGGGAGAAGTTCTATCTTTCTTCTTTGAAAAAATGTCTAAGTCGAAATATAACGGCGTTGATCCTCTGAAAGTCTTGGAAAAATATGGGGCTGATACTGCCCGAATGTTTATACTTTTTACCGCACCCCCAGAAAAAGATTTACAGTGGGATGATGCGGGGGTAGAAGGACAATTTCGCTTTCTTAATCGGGTGTGGCGTTTAGTCAGCGAATATATTGAAAATAAACCCAAGCAAGTCAAAAAAATAGAAACTTTCTCGAAAACTGACAAGGATTTAAGACGGGCAATTCACACCGCTATTAAAGAAATCTCCGAGGATTTAGAAGGAGATTATCAATTTAATACCGCCATTTCCGAATTGATGAAACTCAGTAACGCTTTAGGGGATAATAAGTGTTTTGCATCCCCCATTTATCGGGAAGGAATCGAAACCCTATTAATCTTACTTTCCCTCTTTGCTCCCCATCTTAGCGAAGAATTATGGCAAGCTTTAGGCCATAGCCAATCAATTCACCTGCAACCCTGGCCAAAAGTTGATCCTACTGCCCTGATTGTGGACGAGATTACCCTTGTCATCCAAATTTTGGGAAAAACCAGAGGCACGATACAAGTTCCCGCTAGTGCCGATAAAAGCACCCTAGAAACCCTCGCCCTGGAATCAGAAATCGCCCAACGTTATTTAGAGGGTAAGGAAATCAAAAAAGTGATTGTTGTCCCGGGCAAATTAGTTAACTTTGTCGTGGTTTAAATGACAGCAATTATCACAATGGTAGGAAATTAAGAACCTTTTCAGTTATCAGTAACCAGTTAGATTAACACTTTAGATAGCAAAATAGAAACTATACAATCAGTATTGTCTGTAAATAAGAACAACCGATGGATATTGAATCAACTAAAGTTACTCCTGAAGAAATTGCCCAGTTTCGCGCTGAATTGGCAGACAATCCAAGTGCGATCGCTGCTTTAGATGCCGACGATATGGCGATTTATTTTTGCGTTTCTTGAGAAGGTAATAATAATGGAGTTAAGGCAAATTCTATAGCTTGGTCATTAGGCAATCTTCTAATTAAATCTAATTCTACTAATTTGTCAATAATTGGAAGTAATTCACTAAATTCTTGAACTTGCAACTTTTGTAAATCTTCTAAAGTAATATTTTCATCTGATAATTTATCCATTTCTAGAATTAGATCTATCAACATAAAATCTGCTGGGGTTAATCCTGGCAGACCTCGCATTTGTTGGTCAGCATAAATAAATCCTTCTTCTAAGATTTGAGGTGTAATAGTTTCGGCATTTAATTCAGATGCTTTCTGTAAAATATAGCTACCTAAACGATTTAAATAACGCGGAACACCATTAGATCTCTCACACAACATCTTAGCTGTATCTGGTGTAAAAGGTTTAACTGCTTGGGGATCTTTTACCGAATATTGACAATCTTGAGAACGTACACTGTTAAGGTAATTAACCAGCATTTCATACATAACAGATTGTTCAAGAGGTTCTAATTTAATCGCAAAATCAAATAATCCTCTTTCACTAATTAAAATATCTCTGGTTAAACCCGAAGGATGACCAGTCAAAATAAACCATGCTCCTGATTTTAGCATTCCTTGAGCGTTTAAAAGTAATTGTTTTACAGTTGCAGGATCTTGTTTATCTAAGTCATCAACAGCAATAATCACTCGCTCATATTTTTTTAATGCTCTTTTTAATAAGTCTTCAAAACTAAGTTCAGGAAAGAGTGGTTTATTAATATCAATACTTTTTTCTTTTAATTCTGCACCAATTCCCGCAATTCCAAATTTAGCTGTATTCTCTCGTTGTCTTAAAGGTTGGGCTGAAATTAATCCCATTTGATTTAAGAATTGTTGCGCCCATTTATCTTCTTTCATTTCCCGGGCTAAAGAAATTAATGCAATGGTAGCTAAATCTGTATTAGCTGGCAAACTGATATAGGCAGTTAAAGTCTTAGTTGCTTTACGTTTTAGAACATCTAAAATTTCTAAAATAAAAGCTGTTTTCCCAATACCAATCAAACCGTAAACTAACAATCTTTTACGCTCTTTTCCTTTTAATAAGCTGAAAACTGGTTTTAATTCTTGACTTCTCCCAGTAAAAACTTTTCTTAACTGCGATTCCCTCAATGTTGAAGCACTTTCAGAAAAAGGAATTTCTGTTATTCCCCATTGAGAATAGATATTATCTAATTCATCCCAAATGCGATCCGCTTCATTCATACAGCTTGTTTCTCCTTAATTTTGGCAAGGCAATTCAGAACTTCTGCTATTTTAGCAATTTCTTGTTCATTATTCAGTTCTTTAAAAATAAAAGTAGCCTTCTTTAATAATTCTTCAGCTTTTTCGACAAAACCAATTTGTAACATGAGTCTTCCTAAACTTGCTTGACAAAAGGCAACACCTCTATCATGTTTTAGATATTCATAAAAGCGCAAAGCATCCCGATAATAAATAGAGGCTTTTTCATGGTTTCCAATTAGGTGATGGGTATGAGCAATTTGATAAATGGTATCAGCACGACTTTTGAGATCGTCAAATTGACGATAAATTTTAAGACTTTTTTCTAAATAAGCTAATCCTCGATACCATTCTCCTCGATCTACTTTAATTTTACCTAATGTTAACCCCATCTCTGCGGCATTCAGTAAATCTCCTGCGGTTTCATATCCTTGTAAAGCGTTTTGATAACACATCACTGCTTGTTTTATATTCTCTGCTTTATCCCCTCTGATTCTGTTACTGTAAGCATTAGCGAGATTATTCTGTGTCGCTGCCCAACCTTGGGGAAATGCGTCAAAAGTGAACACTTTCAAAGCCTCCTGGTAAGCGGCAATCGCTTTTTCTAAATT
>NZ_JAQMSY010000133.1:0-25086 GCF_028329095.1 Microcystis sp. CS-574 | reverse complement strand
GGTGTAGGGTGTGGGGTGTGGGGTGTGGGGAGAACAAAGCTGCCTTTTGCCTTTTGCCTTTTGCCTTTTGCCTTTTGCCTTTTGCCTTTTGCCTTTTATCTCCTGTCTCCTGTCTCCGTTAAATTTCTTCCCAAGTACCTTGAGCGGCGGTAATTTTCTCTTTAGCACTATTGCTAAAAGCGGCGGCCTTCACCTTGAGGGGAACGGTAATTTCACCATCACCCAGAACTTTTAAAGGGCCGTCGTTGCTGGTGAGAATGTTAGCTTTTAGGAGACTTTCCAAGGTAACTTCCGTATTAGCGGGTAAAGAAGCTAATTTTTTCAGATTAACGATCGTGTATTGACGGGGGTTAACCAAAGGAAAATGCTTTAATTTCGGCACCCGACGATAGAGGGGCATTTGTCCCCCCTCAAAACCGGGACGAGTCCCCGTCCCAGAGCGAGATTTTTGTCCGCGCATTCCCAGACCGCAACTAGCGCCCTGGCCGGCCGAGACACCCCGTCCCACACGACGACGGCGTTTAGTTGACCCCGGTTGGGGGGCGATTTCGTGGAGTTTCATGGTGATTTCTCTATGTGTACAAATGTTCTATAGATACGCCTCGATCCTTAGCAACTTCCGAGAAAGTGCGGAGAGTTTCCAGGGCGTTAACGGCGGCTCTAGCGTTATTGAGGGGGTTATCGCTACCGAGTTGTTTAGCGAGGATATTTTTTACCCCAGCCAATTCTAAAACGGTACGGACAGCACCCCCGGCAATAACCCCAGTCCCCGGAGCAGCCGGACGCATAATCACTTGAGCGCCTCCGGAAGCACCCCGGGTGAGGTGAGTGATAGAACTAGCCTTAGTTAAGGAGACTTCAATTAGTTGTTTTTTGCCATCGGCCACGCCTTTACGGACGGCCCCGATAACGTCCCCTGCTTTGCCGACTCCCACTCCCACCTGGCCGTTTTCATTACCGACCACGACGATAGCCCGGAAGCTGAGTTTTTTACCACCCTTAACCACTTTACTAACCCGGCGGATCTGGATAACCCGCTCTTGCCAAGTGGTTTCTTTTTCTTTTTCGCGGTTGCCTTTGCGACGTTTTGCCATAGTTTTATCAGTGTTGAAAGGATATTTTAGAAGTTTAAGCCGGCTGACCGAGCCGCTTCTGCTAAGGCTTTGACGCGACCGTGATAGAGATTGCCACCGCGATCAAAAACCACTTGTTCAATGCCTTTGTCTAGGGCCCGTTGGGCCACCAGTTTACCCACGGCAGCCGATGCTTCTTGGGTAGCGGTGGATTCCAATTCCCCGCGCAAGGTGGCCTCTAGGGTAGAAGCGGCAGCGAGGGTGTGTTGGGCTACGTCGTCGATAATTTGGGCGTAGATGTGGTTATTAGAACGAAATACGGATAAACGCGGCCGTTCAGCAGTGCCATTAATTTTGCGACGCACACGCTGGTGACGACGACGGACTGATTCTTTGCGACTAAGTTTCATGGTTTATTTTTTACCTCCTTTACCGCCTTTAGCGCCTTTACCGCCAGCTTTACCAACTTTGCGACGGACAACTTCACCAAGATAGCGAATCCCTTTTCCTTTATAAGGTTCGGGGGGACGAACTTCGCGGATTTTAGCGGCAATGTTACCGACCGCTTCTTTGTCGATGCCACTGACGATAACTTGGGTGTTGTTTTCTACGGCGACGGAAACACCATCGGGCATCTCCATCTCCACGGGTTTACTGTAACCAACATTAAGAACTAATTTACTACCCTGCGCCTGGGCGCGGTAGCCCACCCCTTGGATATCGAGGCGTTTTTGAAAACCAGTAGCAACTCCTTCCACCATGTTGGCTACTAGAGTTCTACAGAGTCCGTGGCGTTCTCTGGCGGTACGCGAATCGTCTTGACGGGTAACGAGCAGAGTTTCGCCATCTTTATTGATGGCGACGGCGGTGGGTAGGGTTCTCTGGAGAGTTCCTTTGGGTCCTTTCACCGTCACGGTAGCACCATCGATATCGACGGTGACTTTATTGGGAATAGGAATCGGGCGTTTGCCAATACGAGACATAACAGTTATCAGTTATCAGGGAAGAGTTATCAGGGAAGAGTTATCAGTGGGTCAGCTATCGGGTTTAAACTTGGAAAGGCTGACGGCTGATAGCTTATCCTTGTTTACCAGATGTAGCAAAGGACTTCGCCGCCAACGTTTTGTTTACGCGCTTCGCGATCGGTCATAATGCCTTTAGAGGTGGAAACAATGGCGATGCCAATGCCACCGAGGACGCGCGGTAAGTCTTTACTGTTGGAATAAACTCGCAGGCCCGGTTTACTGACTCTGGTGAGGGTAGTAATGATCGGTTGACGGTTTTTGCCTTTATATTTGAGGGAAAGAACTAATTGAGATTTAATCCCCTCACCCACTTCCTCAAAGTCAGCAATAAAGCCTTCGTCCTTGAGAACTTGGGCAATACTGCGCGTCATCCGCGTGGTGGGAATTTGAGTAGTGGTCTGCCGAACCGCGCAAGCGTTACGGATGCGGGTCAGCATATCCGAGATGGTATCGTTAGCAGACATGAATTACCTGTTTTTCTCCTAAATTGGGATCAACATCAGTGGTCAGTTATCAGTTATCAGTTATCAGTAGGTCAGTTATCAGATTTGAGTATTAAGTGAGTAGTATTAAATAGCAGGTTCCTGCTGTCTTTTCACTCAATCACTGTTGACTGTTCACTCTTGACTGTTTACTGTTTACTGTTTGCTGTTCACTGTTCACTTATTTACTGGTCACTGTTTACTTTTCTCTTGATTGATTTATCTAAAGGGCATTCCCATCTCTTTGAGGAGGGCGCGTCCTTCTTCGTCGTTTTTAGCGGTGGTGATGATTGAGATGTCCATCCCGCGAATTTGATCGATTTTGTCGTATTCAATTTCAGGGAAGATCAACTGTTCACGAATGCCTAAACTGTAGTTACCACGACCATCAAAACTGTTACCGCTGATACCGCGAAAGTCGCGAATGCGTGGTAAGGCCAGATTAATGAGACGGTCTAAAAAAGCGTACATTCGATCGCCGCGCAATGTCACCATGACACCCACGGGCATTCCTTCGCGAATTTTAAAGCCAGCGATCGCTTTTTTAGCTCTAGTCACTACCGGTTGTTGTCCGGTGATGGTGGACAGTTCCTCCTTGGAAGACTCCAAAGCTTTGGCATTTTGTGAAGCTTCCCCAAGACCGCGGTTAACAGTAATTTTGATAACTTTAGGTACTTGGTGGATATTGGTATAACCAAATTGTTCTTTCAGTTTAGGAACAATGGTTTCTTGATAGGTGGTTTTTAGTTTTTGGCTCATAGTTTTGCTGCTTGCTTTTCCTGGGCTTGGTCAGGAACTAGAATTGATGGGAAACTAATCGATAATTTCGCCAGTTTTCTTCAGTATCCGCACTTTCCGACCGTCTTCGGTAAAGGTATAACCCACCCGACTGGCGATTTTTTTCTTCTCGGAATAAAGCATCACTTTGGAACTGTGAATCGGTGCTTCGTAGGTAACGATTTGACCCGATTCCCCTTCCTGTTGGGGTTTAGTATGTTTGGTGCGGATATTAACTCCCTTGACCACCACGGTACTTTCTTGGGGTAGAGCGCGTAAAATTTCGCCCACCTTGCCCTTATCGGAACCGGCGATTACTTGAACGACATCCCCTTTTTTAACGTGCATTTTTTGCCTTTGGGGCGGGGTTTGAATGTTTTTCTTACTCATTTTTTTTGACCTCAAAGTGTGAAAAGTTTTAGACTAGCCATCAGCCAATTGCCTTGATACTTTTCACTTTGATCAGAGAACTTCTGGGGCTAAGGAAACAATTTTGGTGTAGTTTTTATCGCGCAATTCCCGAGCGACCGGACCAAAAACCCGCGTACCTTTGGGATTACCGTCATTATTAATAATCACGGCGGCGTTATCATCAAAACGGATGCTCATGCCACTATCGCGACGGACGGTTTGACGGGTCCGCACGATCACCGCAGTGACCACATCGGATTTTTTCACGGGCATATTGGGGATAGCGTCCTTAACCACGGCGATAATTTTGTCACCGATGCCACCGTAGGTACAGTTACCTGTTCCCAGCACCCGCAGACACATTAGTTTCCGCGCCCCGCTATTGTCAGCGACATTTAAGTAGGTTTGTTGTTGAATCACGGTTTTTACCTAGGTGAAATTTAACTATCGGTTAATATTTCCGCCACTTCCCAACGTTTGGTTTTACTGAGGGGGCGGGTTTCACGAATGCGAACTCGATCGCCTTGTTTGGCTTGATTTTCTGCGTCGTGAGCCTTAAATTTCTGGGTTTTTACGACGATTTTGCCGTATTTAGGGTGAGGAGAGCGGTTTTCAATGGCTACCACTACGGTTTTATCCATTTTGTCGCTGACCACTACCCCAACTCTTTCTTTAACTGCCATAGCGGGTTATGCCTCCGGGGTGGACTGGGCTAGTTGGCGCTCTCGTTCTACGGTCAATAATTGGCCGAGACGGTGGCGGGTGTGTTTGAATTCGTGGGTTTTTTCCAAGCGGCGGGTGGCCTGTTGCAAACGCAATTCAAACAGTTTCTTTTTGGCATCGAGGATAGCGTCGGCGATGTCGTCATCGCTCATCTTCCTCACTTCGGCGATTTTCGGTAGAGCCATTAGACAAAATCCTCCTCGCGAGTGATAAATTTAGTCTTAATCGGTAATTTTTGGGCGGCTAGACGCATTGCTTCCCGGGCTACCGGTTCGGCTACCCCGGCAATTTCAAACATAATGAACCCCGGTTTAACCACGGCCACCCAGAATTCGGGGGAACCTTTCCCGGAACCCATCCGGGTTTCTGCAGCCCGTTGGGTGACGGGTTTATCGGGAAAAACGCGAATCCAGATTTTGCCACCCCGACGAATATAACGAGTCATTGCCCGTCTGGCGGCTTCGATTTGACGGGAAGTAATCCAACAGGGTTCGGTGGCTTGCAGGGCGAAATCGCCGAAATTAATCGTATTTCCGCCGGTGGCCAGCCCGCGCATCCGTCCGCGCTGTTGTTTGCGGAATTTTGTTCTTTTGGGACTTAACATGAGCTATTTACCACTGATAAATATTAGGGATCAACCCTCACTAGAGCGATCTTCAAACTGTTGACGGCGACGCTGTTGACGGCGCGGTGCTTGAGCGGGAACGGCGGCGGCAATTTCTTCTTGGCCGGGGATAATTTCGCCCTTAAAGATCCAAACTTTCACGCCTAGAATCCCGTAGATGGTGCTGGCGGTTTTGTAGGAGTAATCGATATCGGCCCGCAGGGTATGCAGGGGAACTCGTCCTTCCCGCACCCATTCAGTCCGAGCGATTTCTGCCCCGTTGAGACGGCCGCTAACTTGAATTTTGATCCCTTTGACTTCGGCCCTTTGCGCCCGTTGGATAGCTTGCCGCACCACACGACGGAAGGAAACCCGTCTTTCTAGTTGTTGGGCGATGTATTCGGCGATCAGGTTGGCATCGGCATCAACGCGAGCCACTTCGATGACGTTAATACGAATTTGACGCTGGCCACCGAGGGCTTTTTGTAAACCTAGACGCAGCTGTTCGATTCCCGTGCCACCACGACCGACGACGACCCCAGGGCGAGCGGTGTGGATGGAAATATCTACTTGATCGGCCTTGCGTTCGATGCGAATATCGGCGATACCGGCATTAGCGAGGTTTTTCTCGACGTATTCACGAATGCGGCGATCTTCTTGCACTAATTCGGGGTAACGTTTCGCGTCGGCATACCAGCAAGATTTGTGATCTTTGATAACGCCGAGACGAAAACCGAGGGGATGGATTTTTTGTCCCATTGTGGTTTTTTTAGTTAAGGTGATTAGTCTTTGTTGCTAGGAGCGACGGCGACGGTGATATGACAGGTGGGTTTGCGAATTTGGTAGGCGCGGCCTTGGGCCCGGGGTCGAAAACGTTTTAGGGTCGGTCCGCCATCGGCAAAGGCTTGGCTAACTACCAAAGTGGCGGGATCGAGTCCTTCGTTATTTTCGGCGTTGGCAACGGCGGAACGCAGGACCTTCAGGATCGGGTCACAGGCCCGGTAGGGCATAAATTCGAGAATAATTAGGGCTTCCCGATAGGAGCGACCGCGGATCTGATCGAGTACCCGTCTGACTTTCAGGGGTGACATCCGAATATAGCGGGCGATCGCTTTGACTTCGTTAGAGGTATCGATGGTCATTTCAGTTATCAGTTATCAGTTATCAGTTATCAGTCATCAGTTATCAGTTATCAGTGATCAGTTATCGGTTATCAGTCTTGGTGGTTTATGATCACGACTATCTAGCTGACGACTGAGGGAGTAGCGGCTGATTTATTTCCGTCCTGCTTTTTTGTCGCTCTTGGCGTGGCCGCGGAAGGTGCGGGTGGGAGCGAATTCACCGAGTTTATGACCGACCATCTGCTCGGAAACGTAGACGGGAACGTGCTGTTTGCCGTTGTGAACGGCGATCGTGTGACCGACCATATCGGGAATGATTGTCGAGGCCCGGGACCAAGTTTTAATCACTTGTTTACTGCCCTGGGCGTTGAGTTTTTCGATTTTTTCCATCAGGTGGCCGGCGACAAATGGCCCCTTTTTCAGTGAACGACCCATAATTTTCAGTCAAAAGTAAAGTAATAATTTCTAACCCTGGGTACGACGGCGCACGATGAGATCGCTACTGCGTTTTTTCTTGTTGCGAGTTTTGCGACCGAGGGCGGGTTTACCCCAGGGAGTCATCGGGCCGGAACGTCCGATCGGAGCGCGACCCTCTCCACCTCCATGCGGGTGATCGACTGGGTTCATGACGCTACCCCGAACATGGGGGCGTTGACCGCGGTGACGGGTACGGCCGGCTTTACCGAGACTGATGTTTCTAGCTTCGGCGTTACCGACTTTTCCGATGGTGGCGTAGCATTCACGCCGGATCATGCGTACTTCTTTGGAGGGGAGGCGGATGGTAACGTAATCGCCTTCTTTCGCTACCACTTGGGCAAAACCACCGGCAGCCCGCACCATTTGACCACCGCGACCAGGAACGAGTTCGATGTTATGAACTTCTGTCCCTAGGGGGATGCGACTTAAGGGTAGGGCATTACCGACCTCGAAGGGAGCGTTTTCTCCGGCGATGACGGTATCACCAACGCCTAAACCGGCGGGGGCGATGATGTAGCGTTTTTCCCCGTCTTTGTAGAAAAGTAGGGCAATGCGGGCGTTACGGTTAGGATCGTACTCGATCGCCGCTACTGTGGCCGGAATATCCCGTTTATCGCGACGAAAATCGATAATCCGGTAGAGGCGCTTATGGCCGCCGCCCCGGTGACGACTGGTAACGACACCGCGATTATTACGCCCTTGTTTGCTGTGTTTGCGATGAGTTAGGGACTTTTCCGGTTCGGTTTTGGTGATCTCCTTAAAGTCGGAGATGGCCGCCTGCCTTGTCCCGGGGGTTAAAGGTCTAAAAGAACGAATACCCATAGTTTAGTTTTCCGTTATCGGGTTTCTTGGTGGTTATACGTCGGGATAGAGGGCGATCGAGTCGCCTTCCGCTAGGGTCACGATCGCGCGTTTGTATTGGGGTTTGTAACCGAGGAAACGGCCGACGCGTTTTTTCTGACGAGAGGGGCGGCTGGTGTTCACTTTCGTTACTTTTACGTCAAATAGCAATTCGATCGCCGCTTGAATTTCCGGCTTAGTCGCTTTCAATGCGACATCGAAGACGTATTTATTTTGTTCTAGGAGCAGGGTAGCTTTCTCGGTGACGATCGGCTTTAGGATCAGATCGGCGAGTTGTCTGGCTTCAGTTCTAAGCACCATAGACCTCCTCAATTTTAGCTAGGGCTGCGGCGGTGGCGATAACTCGATCGGCTAGGATGACATCATAGACGTTGAGACTATCGGCGCGAATAATTTTGAGATTGCAGATATTACGTCCCGATAAATAGACATTTTCGGGAATTTCCGTCAAAATCAGCAGAATTTTTTCCTCTGGACTGGCTCCCCAGCGACTTAAGGCAGCGGTGAGTTCTTTGGTTTTGGGTTGGGAGAATTGTTCGGCGAAGCTTTCCACCACGATAAAGTTATCGGCCTGGCTGATCAAAGCGGTTCTCAGGGCTAATCTTTTCTCTTTGCGATTGACCTTAACCTCAAAATCTCTCGGTTTTGGTCCGAATATGACACCGCCACCACGCCAGAGGGGAGAACGGATCGAACCGGCTCTGGCACGACCGGTGCCTTTTTGCCGCCAGGGTTTGCGACCACCGCCGCGCACTTCCGAGCGGGTTTTGCTGGAGGCATTACCTTGGCGGGCCGCCGCTAGATGGCTGACGACGACGCGGTGAATTAGATGTTTGGCGGTTTCGGGTTTAGCGGTTTTCAGTTCCAGGGTGCCTGTTCCCGCTTCTTCCCCTTGCCAATTTTTGACTGTGTAGTTAACCATGGCTTTAATCTTTCCTTGCCCTATTTACCAAATTTCTTGGCGGGGGTGATGTTTAACAGGGTTCCTGGTTTACCCGGGACGGCTCCTTTGATCAGGATCAGGTTGCGTTCGCTATCGATTTTGACCACGGACAGTTTGCGGATGGTCACTTGGGTGGCTCCGTATTGTCCGGCCATTCTCTTACCTGGGAAAACCCGGCCGGGGGTAGTACCGGCACCGGTGGAACCAGGGAGACGGTGGTTTTTGGAACCGTGGGTCATGTTACCGCGCTTGAAGTTATGGCGTTTTTGATAGCCGGAGAAACCTCGTCCGATGGTGGTTCCAGCCACATCGACTAAATCGCCTTCCTGGAAGATAGCGGCGGTAATTTCTTGGCCTAAAGTGTAGGCGGATGCGTCCTCGATGCGGTATTCGATTAAATGCCGCAGGGGGGAGACACCGGCTTTGGCTAAATGACCGAGTAGCGGTTTGTTGAGGGCTTTTTCTTTGACGGTTTTGTATCCCACTTGAATGGATTCATAACCGTCGGTTTTTTTAGTTTTGACTTGGGTGACGGGACACGGACCGGCTTGAACGACGGTGACGGGAATGGCGACTCCCGTTTTGTTGTCGAAGATTTGGGTCATGCCCAGTTTTGTACCGAGGATACCGATAGACACGGATTGTTCTCTTTATCTTTACTAGACGACAATCAAAAATAACGTGGTCGTGGCTATAGGAGCGAGAAAAATCTTTCCCGCTTTATCAGCCTGCCCAACTTGAATGACTTTTTTGGAGTTATTTAAGCTGGCATCCCGTTAAATTCGTAAGTAGGACTAGACAGGGTTGCTGGTTCTGCCTAGATTGTTGCTGGTCTTTGTTTCTTGGGGACTTAAAGGGTTTATCTTCAGTATCCCGGCGAAGACCGAGCGACCAAGGCGGTTCTGCTTGGCAGTGCCTTTAGCACCACCTAAGACCGATTTTGGCCACGATCAAACATTGTATAACATTTGTGACTTTTTAGGCAAGAGGTTTTTTCAGTCACCGGCAATGATCCTATCTAGTCTGGCGGAAGGAAGGGGTGACAATGAGGTTGAAGTCTAGGCTGGGTGCTGGGTCTAGGCTGTGGGGTTCTGGGAAAATCTCCTCGCTGTCACCCTTGAAATTGATTAACTTAATTCTCTCGTCTTCATTGCGGGGAAAGTCTCAAGGTTTTTCCCTATCCCCCACACCCTGTCTCACTTTCAATCTGCTTGTCATCCCTTCAGGTTTCTGGCACTTTTTTAGCCAAAAAATTCGCAAAACTCTTTTATAGCAAGGCTTAAACTGATATTCAGCAGATTGCAAGTATAGTATTTATCTTAATGGTGAGGTACAAAGTTTTGGTTTGGGGGAATCGGTCGTTGGTGGTCGCTATCAAATTAGGTTACACTGCTTGATGGGGATTAGTTTCAATGGGGGGGGATGACAGCATTGTACTATCATCCCTTGTTTGGAGGTTAAATCGCTTGCAGGTCTTTTTCTCCGGTACGGATGCGGACGATCTGTTCCACGGGGGAGATAAAGATTTTACCGTCTCCGATTTCACCGGTACGGGCTGCCGAAATCAGCTTATCGACGACCATATCGACTTGCTTATCTTCGACGACGATCTCGATCTTGAGTTTTTGGAGAAATTCGACGGTGTACTCGGAACCGCGATAACGTTCCGATTGACCTTTCTGACGACCGAAACCTCTAACTTCGGAGACAGTCATGCCGACAATGCCCGCGTTAACTAGGGCGATTTTCACCTCTTCCAGTTTAAAGGGTCGGATAATCGCTTCTACTTTCTTCAAAATATCTATCTCCTCGTTGCGTGACGATACCTTCTTGGTGAATTAACTGTTAATTCTAAACGCAGAATCCCGACAATAGCGCTTAAAGTCATGATTTCTTCAATTATTGGCCTTGGTCACAGTCTTCACCGTGAAAAATTTCTGGGTGGGAATTGGCCCACCCGCAGCCATAAATAAACCAACTAGAGAGATAATCCTAACTGAAGACCAAAAACACCGTGAACCAGCAGTAAAATTAGGGCAATACTGCCGATATAGGCGTGAACAGTCCGAAAAAGTTCTTTTTTCCCGCCAGCGAAGCCAGTGAGGGACAATAATCCATTAAAAGCTAATAAACCGATCGCGATCGATCCTGTCCAGAAATGGCTGCTTTCGAGGATGGGATGTTTCTGCATGACTAGGGATAAAATACCGCCGGTGTAACCGAGAGTGATAAATAAAAACAGCCAGGGGGCGAGTTTGCGGTGATCAGCCCGATTTTTGGCTACTACTTCCCCATCTTGGCTTAAACGGCTTTGCCAACCGGCATAAGCGGTATAACTACCCATAACTAAAACCACGATCCCCATCATGACTGGATGTCCCCAATGAACGATCGGTTCGGGAGTTCCGAGACTGCGAAAGGCAGCGGCGATCGGCTCTAGCGCATCACTTAAACTTTGATTCATGTTTGTTACCTAACTTTACAAAACCCTTTTGTCTAAGATTTTAGCCGATCTCCAGCCTGGAAAAACTGCGGTTAGCCGAAAAAATGTCAAGCCTTCGCTAAATTTCTTAACATTTCCCCTAGAGATGAGCGGAGAAATATAGAATAAAGGCAGGGGAGACTAGGGATCCCCACGGGGATTAGCCCCTAGGAGGGCATTATGACTTATCTGCTCAAAGATCGGCGGTCGGCTGGGAGACTATTAGCTATTTACTTGACAGAATATACCAATAGTGCTAGAGCGCTGGTGTTGGCTTTGCCCCGGGGTGGGGTTCCGATCGCCTTTGAAATTGCCCAAAGGTTACATTTACCGCTAGATCTGTGTTTGGTGCGAAAATTAGGTGTACCGGAGCGCAAAGAGTTAGCTTTTGGGGCGATCGGTCAGAATGGGGTGCGGGTAATCAATGAAAGTGTTGTTGAAGACTTGCACCTATCGGAGGCGATGATGGAACGGGTAGCAAAGGAAGAAATGATCGAATTAGAGCGACGCGATCGTTTATATCGAGGTGAACGCCCCTTTCCAGACGTGACGGGAAAAACGATTATTCTAGTAGATGATGGGATCGCTACGGGAGCAACGATTAAAGCGGCGATTCTGACCCTTAAGGCTGAAAATCCCGCTGCTATTATTATTGCTGTTCCTGTTGCGCCACCGGAAGTCTGTGATCAATTAGAAAAATTAGTCGATCGAGTAATTTGCCTACATAAACCCTACGAATTGAGATCAATTTCTCTTTGGTACGAGGACTTTTCCCAAACCAGCGATGAGGAGGTGCAAACACTTTTGTCCACCGTCGATAGTTCTTTGATTTCAGTTTAGGGAGATGGGGAGAATAAATAACAGCAATCTCCTGAATTCAGAATTCCACAGCATCGGTATCAACGGTATTGGTTGGGGAAGAAACTTCAGTTTGATTATTTACTCTCCCGGGACGGCGAGTGCGATAATCAAGAACTAATCGGGATAATTCCGTAGTTAAAAGGGTGAGGACAATACCATCATCGATCCAACCAATAATCGGGAAAATGTCAGGAGAAATATCGAGGGGGCTAAAAAGATAAACCATAGTTCCCAGAATGATAATCCAACGATATTTAGGGTGAGTAATTTTGCTGCTGTACCAGTTGTAAAAAGATTCAACAATCGGTTTCATTAATTTGTCCTCGTTGACTGCGATAGTTTAATTTTGTCAGGTTCCCCTTGGGGCTGATAGTGCGGTTTTACACCCATTATGTAGGGTTATCCGCGCTAATTATCCACTAAAAAAGCCCAGAAGAAAATTCACCTTTAGGGATGAACCTGAAATATTATTACTGGATGCTTAAGAGGGGAGATAGGGGCATCCTTATCACCTATAATAGGCGATGACAAACTAATCAATTATCTGCCAGTTTAAGGATGGAAACCCTCTTTCATCTAGTTACTTTTGCCTTTGTCTTCGCTTTGGGTGCCTCGGTGGGCAGTTTTTTAAACGTGGTCATCTATAGATTACCTCAGGGGATATCTCTAGTTTATCCCCCTTCCCACTGTCCGAAATGTCACCATAGGTTGGGGAAAAGCGAGAATATACCCGTTTTCGGCTGGTTATGGCTAGGGGGTCGCTGTCGCTGGTGCAAAACCCCGATTTCTGTCCGTTATCCAGCGGTCGAAACTTTTACCGGTTTGTTATTTTGTCTGGTTTTAGGAGATTTTAGCTTTTCTTGGCAGACCCTCGGCTATTGGATTCTCCTCAGTTGGTTATTAGCTTTAGCTTTGATTGATTTTGACACGATGACGCTTCCTAACTCCCTCACCCAATCGGGATTAGTTTTAGGGATAGTTTTTCAGACTCTTTTAGGTTGGCAAAATAATCAAAGTGTTGTCTATCTTTTTTCAGCGATCGCTAGTGCGGTTTTAGGAGTCTGGTTATTTGATCTAATCCGGTGGGGGGGGAGTTTTGCTCTCGGACAACAGGCCATGGGGGGAGGAGATGCGAAATTAGCGGCCATGATCGGTGCTTGGTTAGGATGGCAAGCATTATTAGTCACCGCTTTTCTGGCCTGCGCTATTGGGGCGGCGATCGGTATTATGGGCATTTTTCTTGGTAAAATGGGGAAAAAACAAGCTATACCCTTTGGGCCATTTCTTGCCCTCGGCGCTCTGATGAGTGTCTTTTGGAGTGATAAGATCATCTCAGCCTATCAAACCATTTTTTTCCCTTTCTTGTAAAAAAGTTATCCTGTAATTAAATCTTGATACAATAGTCTTCCGTGTCTTGGATCACCATTAGAACAACCCCCAGTCTAGGGTAAGCCGATTGGCTGCAGGAAATGCTCAAAGCTCACGACATCCCCAGTCGCGTTATCGCTATTGGCCCCGGTATTTATTGCGGCCAGGGTCATCAGGCCGCTCTACAAGTACGTCCCCAAGATCGCTGGACAGCACTTTTGTTATTAAGTCCTCTAGAAGAAAGTCGATAAATTATCTTTATTTTAAACTATGTCTCTATTTGATTGGTTTGCAAATCGCCAAAAAACAGAACCCAAGGTTCAACAACAACAGGAGCGGGAAATAGCCGATGGTTTATGGACAAAATGCCCCAATTGCGGCGTTTTGGCCTATACGAAGGATTTATTAGCTAATCAACTGGTGTGTCTCGATTGCGGTCATCATAATCGGGTGGAAAGTGAAGAAAGAATTCGCCAGTTAGTGGATGCTAATACTTGGAATTCCCTTGATGAACAGATTCGACCGACGGATCCGCTCAAATTTCGCGATCGGAAAAGTTATAGCGATCGCCTGCGAGAAACCCAAGAAAAAACTGGTCTGACGGATGCTGTCCGGACGGGAACGGGGACGATCGATGGTTTACCCTTAGCTTTAGGGGTGATGGACTTCCGTTTTATGGGGGGTAGCATGGGATCGGTGGTGGGAGAAAAACTCTGTCGTTTGACGGAACGAGCTACCGATGAAAGTTTGCCCCTGGTGATCATCTGCGCTTCCGGCGGGGCGAGAATGCAGGAGGGAATGTTAAGTTTAATGCAGATGGCCAAGATTTCTGGCGCTCTTAACCGGCATCGGGAGGCAAAATTACTCTATATTCCCGTCCTGACTAATCCCACCACGGGGGGAGTCACGGCCAGTTTTGCCATGTTGGGAGATATTATTATTGCTGAACCGAAGGCTACTATCGGTTTTGCTGGTAAACGGGTAATTGAACAGACTTTGCGCGAGAAATTGCCGGAAGGTTTCCAAACATCGGAATACTTGTTAAAACACGGGTTTGTCGATGCGATCGTTCCCCGTACCCATCTCAAGAAAACCCTCGCTCAATTAATTAGTTTACATCAGCTCTTTTTCCCCTTGTTATCCCCCCTCAACAGTCATCATCAATACAGTCAACCGGAGTTAATCCCCCTGAAAACAGCCCAGGGACAAACAACAGTTTAACTGTTCTAAGACGGCTCTGGAGTTGCCAGCCCGAGCATTTGTACTAAAATTTTCCCGATCAGCAGTTTAAATGTAGTACACACCACACTTAGCTGGGTTGACAGCGATCGCAAAGTCCAAAAAATTCGAGAGTATGGTAATAAACCTTGAATTGGTGGGATTTTTCGAGTTTTTCTTCCAATTCATGAACGGGACACTCATTAAAGACGATAGACCGACCGCAATGAATACAGGTAAGATGGTGTTGATCCTGCTGAACGGAACTGTAGAGGGATTCTCCTGTGGCTAGGGTTCTCACCTGCACTGCACCCTGTAATTTTAGGGATTCTAGGGCGCGGTAAACAGTGGCTAACCCCATGTTTTGGTCACGCTGACGGAGTTCCACAAACAATTCCTGAGCGGATACTGCCCGATTTAAGGTTTTGAGTAAGTGGATAATGCGCTCTTGCGATCGGGTGCGTTGGGATTTCATATCAAAAAGGTCAGCGATCAAAGTTAATTCTATGCCAAAAAATTATCAGTGCTTTATTTATGTTACCCTGCGCCCTTCGGTTCTCGATCCGGCGGGTACAGCGGTAGAGTCGGGATTAAAGCAATTAGGTTATGATACTGTGGCCGGGGTGCGAATTGGTAAGTATATTGAGCTTACCGTGACAGCAGCAGACGAAACCAGCGCCCGCGAACAATTGGATCAAATGTGCGATCAACTATTGGCTAATCCTGTAATTGAAAATTATCGCTTTGATTTGCATTGTCAGTAGATAGAAGTCAGAAGACGGGAGGTAGGGCAAATAATTAAAATTTATCTGTCACCTTCTGCTAAAAAACTTAACCAAGTTAAAAATTATGAAGTTTGGGATTATTGTTTTCCCCGGATCGAATTGCGATCGAGATGTGGCAACGGTGACAGAGGGTATTTTTCAGCAACCCACCCGCTATATTTGGCATCAAGAGACGGATCTAGGGGATGTGGATGTGATTGTGGTGCCGGGGGGATTTAGTTACGGCGATTATTTGCGCTGTGGTGCGATCGCTCGATTTTCGCCAGCGATGAAAACTGTCCGAGAAGAAGCCGAAAAAGGTAAATTAGTTTTAGGCATCTGTAATGGTTTTCAGGTATTAACGGAAATTGGGCTGCTACCCGGTGCGTTAATTCGTAATCGCGATTTACATTTTATTTGCGATCGAGTGCCGGTAAAAGTGGAAAATAATCAATCTGTCTGGACGCGGGGTTATCAACCGCAACAGGTGCTTAATTTGCCCATTGCTCACGGGGAAGGGCGTTATTATGCCGCAGAAGATACGTTAAAATCCTTGGAGGATAACGGTCAAATTCTCTTTCGTTACTGTACTCCCACAGGAGAGGTAAATGAGTCAGGAAATCCCAACGGATCGTTAAATAATATTGCAGGAATTACCAATAAAGCAGGAAATGTGCTAGGAATGATGCCTCATCCCGAACGGGCTGCCGATCCGCTGCTCAATTTGACCGATGGTAGTTTGTTATTTCGGGAGATAACAGGTAATTGTGCTGTTTTGATGTAAGGAATGATGATAAGTAGTCGTGCAAAATTAATTTCTTGGTTAGGATAGGCAAAAGGCAATAGGCAAAAGCTTTATCGAAATGTGTAATTAATTTTGCTTAGGTACTTAATGAGTCGCCAAAAAGCTCTAGACTACAATTTTGGCAATAATTGGTCGTAGGATTGGATCATTCTTTCGTAAGTAAAGCGAGTGGCATTGATAAAACCTTTTTGCCTCAAATCTTCCAGGCGATCGGGAGCGAGAAGATTTTCTGCAATAATAGTAGCGGCAGCCTCGTGTTCGGTGGGATCGAAATACACTGCCGCATCGTCAGCGATAACAGTCATGGGGAGACGATTGGAGGTAAAGACGGGACAACCACAGGATTGAGCTTCAATCACGGGAACACCGAATCCTTCCTGAAAGGAGGGAAAAATTAAAGCAGTTGCTAGGCAATAAAAGGCGCGTAAGTCATCATCAGAGACGGTTCCTAATTCGATTACTTGTGCAGACAAGTTATTCTGATTAACAAATTCTCGCATATCTGGCAGCAAAAGTTTTCCCATCAGGATTAATCGGCAATTTTCCAGACCAGAGAAAGTGATTAACCTCTTGAATATTTTCAGCAATCCCAATCGATTTTTATACCATTGGCGGCCTCCGACATGAATTAGCCAAGGATAATCACGGTTGATATTAAATTTGCCCACCAGAGCTACTGCTGCTGCTTTTGTCATCGGACTGTATCCCTGATTCAAGCAATCCTCAATTACTTCCGTTTGTTCGGGAGCAATTTTAGTTAAACGGAGAACATCGGCACGAGTAGCTTCGGAAGAACAGACAACATATTTAGCCTGTTTTAATCCTCGCAAAATCATCGCCTGATACTGTTTTCCCGTCCAACTGGTGGGATTTTCAGGAATTTCTCCTAGGGCGGAACGGATGGCCAGCAGATCATGACAGATGATAAAATATTTGCGATCTTTTAGATAGGGAGTTAAATAGGATAAAGCTTGATCACAAATGCAGACGATATCAGCCCAATCAAGCTGCTGACGTAACTGCACTGGGAAAATAATTAACTTATCGATGTACCCTAACCACTTGCCGATTCCCTGGGGAGAAGGCTTCAGTTGACCGAAAATAGGCTGTGCTTGCACTCGCCGAATTTCGTGTCCTTTTTGTCTGAGTCCTTTCTCCACTAAACCGACAAAACGATTAATACTAATCTGCCGATCGTTGACGTAATTTCCTACTATTAAAACTTTCATGATTAGGCTCCAAAAAATCAATTTTTATAGCGGTAAAACCCTCTAACAGTCTCGAGGGAAATTTCGGGGTTAAGAAATAATATTAGTCCTGCAAAATTTCCTCGTATCTTTGTCCCGCTCGCTCCCAGGTGTACTCCGATTCCACCATCGCCCGGCCATTATGGGACAGTTGTTCTCGCACAGAAGGATCATCGAACAACCTAGAGATCGCTGCAACGTACTCAGCAACACTATTAGCCCGCAGCGCCCTAGGGGGAATTCCCGCTGCTGCCACCGTTAAACCCTCTAAACCGCGATCGCTGGCGACAATCGGAATCCCCGCGGCCATGGATTCTAGAGTTTTAGTCTTGATTCCCAATCCCACCCGCAGGGGAACCACACAAACGGTTCCTCGGTGTAAATATTCCACTGTCGAGGGAACGGTTCCCGTCACCCTCACACCGGGATACTTGGCCAGTTCGAGAACTTCCGGTGCTGGGTTGGCCCCCACTAGGGTTAAAGTGGTGTCGGGATATCGCTGTTGAATGACTGGCAGGACTTCTAAAACAAAAAAACGGGCGGCATCGATATTATGGGTGGAACTCATGGCACCGACAAAGACCAATTTATGACCGCCGGGATCCCGAGGACGATAGGGAAACAGGGCTAAATCCACGCCATTAGGCACGATATCCACCCGTGCATCCGGGAGGATTTTTAATAATTGTTCGCGATCATAATCGGTAGTGGCCACCAATTGCGAAAACTTGGCACAGTAACGTTTTTCGTACTGATAGAGTAGGGGCAGATAGAGAAAATCCCGCAGGGGATAGGTGGAGGCTCCTCTATCCAAATGATTGCGTGTCCAACCGTACACGGAACTGTGAATATCTACTACGGTTTTGACTCGCTGACGGTATTCTGGCCGGATAAAAATCTCGCTGATACTCTGAGCGCAGATAATTACATCACATTTTTGCTGCTCGACGTATTCATCTATTCGCTCTTGAATTAGCGGCGAACGATAACTAAGAACACTAGCAGGGGTCATCTGTACTATTGCCTCCAGAAAGCGCCCTGTTTGACCGATTAGTTTTGTCAGTCCCTTGCCTGGTTCGGGAATTTCCTGGGGCGGAAATAAGACAAGATGATTGGTAAAGGTTTTTAATTCTTCGATCTGAGTTTCCGTGACATTTTCTACCCGACGAGCAAACAGGGTGACATCGTGGTTTTGGTGAAGACATTTGATCAGGTTAAAAGTTCTCCCCTCCGTTGCCCCGCGACTAGGTGGATAGGGAAAGTTATTGCAAAAAAGGACTAATATTCTCATAATTCTGGTTCGGCAGCGGTTTTTGACAATAATTCTACCGTTTCCTTTAGTTGGCTATATACGGGAATCTCAACTGGGTATTTCTCGATCTCCCCAAGGGTGACTTTTCCTCGCCCTGTTAAGAGCAATACGGGCTGACAACCAGCTTCTAGGGCGCATTCTAGATCACTGGGCGCATCGCCGATAAACAACGAGCGGGCTAAATCGATTCCGTACTGGTGGGCGGCTGTCAGCAGCAGATAGGGGGAGGGTTTGCGGCAGGGACAACCTTCGTCGGGATGGTGCGGGCAGATGGCAAGATCGTGAAAATGCACGCCCAATTGTCGGTATTCCTCAATCATACGCCCGTGAATCGCCGCCAAATCGTCCCAAGTGAAATAGCCCCTAGCAAGTCCCGATTGATTGGTGATGATGATCAGCAGATAACCCGCATCCTGCCACTGTTTTAAGGCAGCCGCTGCCCCGGCGGGAATGCTCACCTGTTCTGGTTTACTCAGATAGGGAATATAGTCAATAACTACCCCATCTCGATCGAGAAATAAGGCTTTGTTCTTTTTTGCTCTATCTTCGCTTTCGCGGTCAGAATTGCCAAAATGTGGCGGAGACGGGTATTTCTGGTGGCCGTCATTGACGGAAATTGCGGGGAAAGGATTCATTGATGTTGGACTTTTTCGAGTCGGGGACTAGAATTCTCAGTTCTTCTGTCAGAGACGAGAGCTTGAACCGATGGACAGACAAAATTCGAGGGATTGTCGCGATTTGTGCTAGTTTTCTCGGCTAAATTGCTTCTCTTTACTATCTAGATGTCAGGGTATAGCAATCAGGGCATATTATACGCCGTCAGGCCTTTGGGCTTTTGATTATATCGGCGGTATTGTCAGGAATTGTTAACATTTTTGTCCAGCCAAACAAAAGGCCAAGACTGGCAAAGGTTGAACCCCCGCTCAGAAATCCCTCGTCTCGGCCAGAATAGATCAAAAGTTTATTCACAAACAAAACAAATTGTGCTAGGGTTGGCGCGTTTGTGGTATATTCCCAGAATAACTGGCAAAGAATCACTCTTTTGACTTGATCGCTCTAGGTTTTTCTAGAACTATCATTGGCCTGTTTTTCTTGTCCCGTGATCAATTCTACCGTGCTAGGGGTTTTATGCCCAATTAATGGAGAGCGATTCTCGTCTTTTGATACTATTCAATATAATGACAGAATGATTGAGAGTTAAATTTATTCAACTAATAAAAATTGGAAAATCAAACCTATGCCAATGGTGGAAAAATCAAACAAAAAATTGGATAGTTTCCAGAGTGATCCGTCTCTGTCAATTTTAATCAAGACTGAATTGGAGGAAGCTTATGTCCTGAAAAAAAAACTACTAACCGAGACAAAATATCTAGAAAAAATCCAAGAGATTTGCCAAGTATGTATCAATGCTTATCGCAATAACCACAAAGTATTAGTGGCTGGTAATGGAGGCAGTGCCGCCGATGCTATCCATTTTGGCGGTGAGCTGCACGGCCGATTTCTGAAAGAAAGACAGTCTTTACCAGTTCGCGTCCTCAATAGCGATATCGCCAGTTTAACAGCGATTGCCAACGATTATGGCTACGAATATATTTTTAGCCGCCAGATAGAAGCGGAAGGAAACCCTGGCGATGTGTTTATCGGTATTTCCACTTCGGGAAATTCCGCTAATATCCATCAAGCTCTCAAAGTTTGTCAAGTAAAAGGTCTCACTAGCATCGGTTTAACTGGGGCGAAGGGATTAGCTCTAGAGCAAAAAACCGATTATTGTTTGATGATTCCTAGTATCAGTACCCCGCGCATTCAAGAAGGTCATGGTTTTGTTCTCCATACTATTTGTTTAGCGATCGAAGAAGCGCTCTTTCCTAACTAAAATCTCCTAGCAAAAAATCAACCTAAACAGCCTACCTATGATCATCAGAACCAAAGCTCCTTTAAGATTAGGTTTAGGTGGTGGTGGCACCGATGTGGAGCCCTACTGTAGTCTTTATGGGGGTTACGTTCTCAACGCTACTATCGATCTCTATGCCTACTGTACAGTCACGGAAATTACTGACAAACAAGTCATTTTTGTTGCCGCCGATCGAGGAGAACAACAAATAGAAACCCTCCAGTTTCCTCTCCTCTATAACGGCGTTCTCGATCTGCATAAAGCGGTCTATAATCGTTTGATTAAAGACTTTAATCAAGGGCAACCTTTGCCGCTGCAAATCACTACCTTTTCCGATGCGCCGGCTGGTTCGGGATTAGGTTCTTCTTCTACCCTAGCGGTAGCCATGGTTAAAGCCTTTGTGGAACTGTTAAAATTACCCCTAGGTGAGTATGATATCGCCCATTTAGCCTACGAGATCGAACGAATTGACCTGGGCTGGTTAGGGGGCAAACAGGATCAGTACGCTGCCACTTTTGGCGGTTTTAATTTTATGGAATTTTATGAACAAGATCGAGTCATAGTTAATCCTTTGCGGATTAAAAATTGGGTGATCAATGAATTGGAAGTCTCTCTGATCCTCTACTATACAGGCATTTCTCGCTACTCATCTCAAGTAATTGAGGATCAAATTCAGAATGTCCAAGAAAAAAATGAACAAGCGATCGCCGCTACCCATCAACTCAAAAAAGAGGCAATTCTCTTTAAAGAAGCACTGCTTAAATCAGATTTTATGGGGATAGCAGAAATTCTGAGAACTTCTTGGGAAGCGAAAAAGAAATTATCCAAATTAATTAGTAATCCGCAGATTGATCGCATTTATCGGGTAGCTAGGGAAACCGGGGCTTATTCAGGCAAAATATCGGGGGCCGGTGGCGGTGGTTTTATTATCTTTATGGTCGATCCTACCAAGAAAATCGAAGTAACTAAAGCTTTGAAATCAGAAGGAGGCCAAGTGATTAATTTTCATTTTACCAAATACGGAACCCAAGCATGGACATTATAGCAAACCAAGGATCAACGGGGAAGGATTATCCCTATAATCCTAAAAATAGTTTTTAAAAGATTGGCAATAATTCAAATTTTTGAGGTGTATCTATGGATGTAATTATTCTGGCGGGTGGGTTAGGAACCAGGTTGCGATCGGTGATCAACACTTTACCAAAACCCATGGCTCCCGTTGCCGACAGGCCTTTTTTAGAGTATCTATTAGATTACCTAATCTCTCAAAAAATTACCAACAAATTTTTAGTTTCTGTGGGCTATGAACATCAAAAAATTATCGATCATTTTGGTTATAAATACAAGGAATACGAGCTAACTTATTTGATAGAAGATACACCCTTGGGAACTGGAGGAGCAATCCGGTTGGCACTCAATAAAATTGAAACCGAACAAGCATTAATTGTCAACGGCGATACCTTGTTTAATGTCAATTTATCCGCCTTAATTAATTTACATAGTCAAAAGAAATCCCTGATAACTGTTGCTCTGAAGCCGCTAACTGACTTTGATCGTTATAATAATGTTCTGCTAGACGATGACCAAAAAATTATCGGGTTTGAATCCAAAAAATATCAAGATAAGGGCTATATTAATGGCGGCATATATTGTGCAGGGAAAAACATATTATCCAGCTTTGATCTGCCATCAAAATTTTCTTTTGAGGACGACTTTCTCAAAGTTTATACCGAGAAAATTCCTATGTATGGCTTGATTTCTGACGAATATTTTATTGACATAGGCATTCCCCAAGATTACAATAAGAGTCAACAAGAATTACCATCTCTCATCTGAAAAGTATTTTTTTGAGAGAGTCTTGGTAGTCACCTAAGTTCAGCAAATTTGTGTTGGTATCGTCAAATTATTTCTCAATAAATTCACCAGAGATGCTTGCTAGTTTCAATCAACCGATATTATCTATTATTAGCCCGACCATCGGAAATTTTTCCGAATATTGGTTACAACAACTTTTATCCGTGCAGGGAAACGTAGAATTTATCTTAGTTTACCCTCCCGGCACAACTGCGGCCTTCATAACTGACCCACGAGTAAAAATTTTATACAGTCTCTACAAAGGAGAAACACCTCAAAGAGCCTTCGGTTTAATGAACGCCACGGGTCAGTATATACTGGCTTTAGATGATGATGACTTCGTGCATCCGGACGTTGTATCCCTAACTCTTGAATACTTTGAGAAATTTCCTCAGAGTTGGATGCTGCGTTTGTTTAAAGAAAAAATAAACTACTTAGATGAAGAAAAAATTAAAAGACCTTGGCAGCAATTGCCATCTCTTGAGCAACTTAGGATTGCCAGAAAAAGAGAAGATTCC
Source organism: Microcystis sp. CS-574 (assembly GCF_028329095.1). Taxonomy (NCBI): domain Bacteria; kingdom Bacillati; phylum Cyanobacteriota; class Cyanophyceae; order Chroococcales; family Microcystaceae; genus Microcystis; species Microcystis sp. CS-574. The sequence continues at coordinate 2,269 of NZ_JAQMSY010000133.1, read as the reverse complement.
TATCAGGATTTGATAGAGGTTCCCATTGCTCCTCTAGAAAATCATTTTGATATAAAAGTTGCTCTCTGGCCCTACGCTAAGAGAAAAGACATTCATGGAAGTCATGTGGAACCTTTTAATAATACCATTTGGAAAAGTCCAGCAGTTAAAGAAGCTCTCACAGAAATGTTTCAAGGGACAAGAATGGCGGAACTTTTAACTTGGTTGCCTCTTTGGGGATTAGATAGGGCAATCGGACTATATATTCAAGCTAAATTTTTTCAAACAGGTGCTTGTATTGGTCATTGGATGCCCGAACCTGGTCAAATCAGATATATTGTTAGGCCTTATTCCTTAAAAACAGTGCGATTGTTAGTGTTGGTAGAGATGTTGTTAGTGAAACAATTTCCCCAGTATGGCTACTTTTGGAATCTATTTTTTGAAGAATTTTACAACGGTGTGAAAATTAAAATTAGGCAAATATTTAAAAAGCTAAATTAAGGTTAACAGCTAAAAAATAGGAAGCAAGTCTTAATACTTACTTCCTTGACAGATTACAGATAGACTGATATTTCATACCTCTTTACCCAAGCGAGAACGAATAAAGATTCGCGGCACATTTAAGATGTTGGGAATAACGAGATTCCACATATATCCGTACTGGGGAAAACGTCTGATTAAGTAAAGTTCAGAAAGTACACCATAACGATTAAATCGTATGTATTCAGGTGGATTATTTTCAATACGAATTTGTTCTGGCATCGGTAAGAGATGACCAATAATTTTGCCTTTTCCTTGCTCAAAAAACTTCGCTTGTATAGCTAGTCCCAAAACTCGATCAAGACACCAAAAGGGAATATACTTAAACGGACCAATAAAAGGCATTAACCCCACCAGATCCTTCAGGGTTTCCTGTGCTATAGAAGTTTTCCAAACCTTCTTGTCAAAATTCTCTGTATGCGGACCTCGATGATCTCTTCTTCCTCTAAAAATACACATTACGTCAAATTTATTATCGATAGGAGTAATGGGAATTTCCAATAGGTAGTTGCCTTGTTCGTATAGCTTAGAGTTACCTTGAGACCTACCACAAACTTCTAGTTTTTCGATCGGTTTTGGTGAAAGCCAAGGAGCTTCTAGAATTTCTTTTTTACCAAATTCAACATCTTTCCGGCTAAGTCTCATGACCCAACTATCAGGAAATCGGGAAAAGTATTGACGGCTAATTTCTGAAATGTCGGGATTGATATACTCATCACAATTAATTGTCAATGTATAGGGAGCGGTAGCATTGATCAAACCTGTGGCACGTTGAATAATTTCTCCCCGCAAGGGACTGACTATTTGCTGTACCCTAGGGTCGGAAGTGGGATACTTAGGGGCTCCCGGTGGATGAACCAAGATAAATTCTACTTCTCCCTTGACCTCGGTCAGCGCATTAAACCAGTGGTCAGCGAATCCTTCTCTAGTGGGAATAACAATTGATAGGCTTGGTGTTGACACCTTGTCCATGATAAAAAAATTTTTTCTCTATTTTTTGGTGCCATTGTATCATAGTTCTCTGGCAACAAGGAAAATTTCTGGAAGATCAGAAGGCTGAGAGATCAAGAGTGGGAATTCAAGAAAAATAAAATCGATATTCAACCTGTTTACCATCCTAAAAACTGATTTCTAGGTTTTTTAACCCACATTCCGCACCTTCAACTGTCACATAAGCTGTCCCCCTCCAGAGACTTGAGTAAAAATACTTAGCTGGTGAAGGTTTTCTCGGCACCAGCTAGGGGGGTCTTGAAACCCCTAATTATGAAAAAATAGGAATTGTTGGAAAACTGAGACGAGTGGACTGTTAGACCAGGAATCAATCAACAGAAATTGAAGTCAAAAATCTAGACCATCTGGGATTAGTAGCCGGAATTATCGATGAAATAGGAATCTTTGAAATTATCAACGAACAAGTCTCAATTGAGCGAGGAGAAATTGTCACAGCGGGGCAAGTCGTCAAAGCAATTATCCTGAACGGATTGGGATTTGTCTCCCGGGCCTTGTATTTATTTCCTCAATTTTTTGAAGATAAAGCAACCGAACATCGCTACGCGAGATCGTTCTACATCTTGCCATTCAATTGTACCGATCGCATAATAGACCTCTTGCATAATTTTTTTATGGTATGGTATAAGGTTTTGCTTTTTTCTCAATTCTTAGATTGAAGTGGAAAAAAGAATAAAATGTGATCTTAGGTCAGGAAATCATCTATAATTTTGCTATGTTTATTAGCAAAATTATGGATTAT
>NZ_JAQMSY010000011.1:0-20688 GCF_028329095.1 Microcystis sp. CS-574 | reverse complement strand
GGTGTAGGGTGTAGGGTGTAGGGTGTGGGGTGTGGGGTGTGGGGAAATGGGGAGAATAAATAAAAATAATCTCCTGACTCCTGACTCCTGATTACCGTCTCCTGACTCCTGATTACTGTCTCCTGACTCCTGAATCCTATCTCCTCATTGGCTGATTTTTTTGTGCAGAAATAACTTTTGTGGTCGATTAAATAACCAATTGCTCAACCAACCGTCGGTTTTTTGCAGACGATAACCGCTACTTAAGTAGAGTGACTGGGCTGCTAGATTATTATCGAGAACATGGAGGGAAAGTTCCTCAAAACCCCATTCTCTAGCGATCTGTTCACACTTGAGCAGCAATCTCCGGGCCAGACCGGCACGCCGGCGATCGGGACTAACGGCTAAATTAGAAATATAAGGAATGGGAACAGCTAAAAAAGAACTGGATTTTAAGCTGATTTCCGCCGTAGCGACAATAACTTCCTGAGGACCCGTGGCGGTGACACTGGTTTGACTGACTACCAGACAGTGATAGTGAGGGGTATCGCCGCGCAATCGTCCCCGTAAGTCCTCGTAAATGCCTAATTTAAAGACGGGACGCAGAAAAGACCAATAATTGGCCGTGGGGAAAAAACTATCGGTGAGAATCTCCGCCAAACTTTTGAGATCTTGGCCTTGGGCCAAACGCACCTCGACGGTAATGGCGGCAGTGTCACCGATCGCTTCCGAGTCGGAGGGATGAGACAATAGGTATGAGATAAAACAGGAGTCCACTTTAATCACAGGAGTCGGCGGGGAAGGTGGGGATGGCAGTCCTTATCTAGGAAGGGTAAATAGGGGTGGGATTTAGTTGGGGGAATCAAGCATCTATCTTAGGGAGAAGACCGCTATTTTTCAAGACTACTGAATCAAAATCTCATCTATTCTACTGCCTATAGCCTCGGCTGGGGGAAAGACCGCTATTTTTCGGGAATTTTTTTTGATCGCCGGGCCATGGTTAAGAGGGGGATGATGCCGGTCAGAACTAATTTCTTTCTTTTTGGGTCAATTAACTATATTCTTTAATCTAATCTATCCTCCTACCCCCTCTATGATCAAGGAAATTTCCGCTTATTTGCAAGTGTTCCGCAGTCAAAAAATGGCGGCTTTGTTATTCTTAGGTTTTGCTTCTGGATTACCCTTATTGCTCACCAGTCGCACCCTGCAAGCTTGGATGACCACCGAAGGAGTTGATCTGAAATCGATCGGTTTATTTAGTTTAGTCGCTCTCCCCTACTCTCTTAAATTTCTTTGGTCTCCCTTACTCGATCGCTATGTTCCTCCTTTTCTTGGTCGTCGTCGCGGTTGGATTTTAATCGCTCAAATTTGTTTAACTTTAGCGATTGGTTTTATGGCTTTTCAACAACCAAAACAATCTTTGGAATTATTGGCAATTAATGCTTTACTGATTGCTTTTTTTAGTGCCACTCAAGATATTGCCTACGATGCCTATCGCACAGATATTTTAGAAAAATGGGAGATGGGTGCGGGGGTGGCGATCGGGGTTTTAGGTTATCGTTTGGCTTTAATTTTAACTGGTTCGATCGCTTTAATTTTAGCCGATCACTTTCCCTGGCCCCTTGTCTATCTTTTCCTAGCTGGATTGATGGCTTTAACGATTATTTGGTCTTTTTTCGCCCCAGCTACTCCCCCTAGAGATGATACTCCCCAAACTCTTTTAGAGGCGGTTTGGTTGCCTTTTTGGGAGTTTTTTCAACGCTATCAAATAGGTCAAGGAATCGGTATTCTCGCCTTTATTGTTCTCTATCGTTTAGGGGATGCTTTAGTTAATAATATGGTGACTCCTTTTCTTTTAAAAACTGGTTTCAGTCAAACCGCTATCGGGGCGATCCAAGGCGGTATGGGCATGATAGCAACTATGGTGGGAGTTTTATTAGGTGGTTCCCTGTTAAGTCGTTGGGGAATTAATCGATCGCTCTGGATTTTTGGCGGCTTGCAAGCTATTAGTAATTTAGCCTATTTTATTTTAGCAAATTTAGGGCAAAATTATCCTTTTATGGTCTTAGCTATTAATATTGAAAACTTCTGCAGCGGTCTAGGTACTGCCGCTTTTGTGGCTTTTTTAATGAGTCTTTGTAATGCTCGTTTTACTGCTACCCAGTACGCCCTCTTATCGAGTTTAATGGCTTTTAGTCGCGATATTTTAGTCGCTCCCGCCGGAGTTTTAGCAGCGGCGATCGGTTGGCAGTGGTTCTTTTTAATCACAGTAATTGCCGCTTTACCCGGGTTAGCTTTATTGCCTTTATTTGCTCCATGGCAAGAGCCGAATTAGGCTAATTTATGAGCTAGGTAATGATGATTTATTCTTCCGATTTCACTCGCATAACTACTAAAGTCATATCGTCACTACTGTCATTTCCTAACCCAGTAAAAGCGTCCACTTTTCCAAATAAATATTTTAGAATCTGTTCAGGATCGTTGTACTGTTGACAGGCTTCTTTAACTGCCGATAGCCAATTTTTCTGATCAAATCTTTCCCCTTTCGAGTTGACTGCATCGGTAAAGCCATCGGTATAATAGATCAGCGTATCTCCCGCTTCTAATTGCACTTGGGCATCATCATAGATAGAATCGGCCTCTAAACCAACTAATGTCCCTTCCGTGTCAAGAGACTCTAACTCTGCCTTTTTAGCCCGCCACCAGAGGGTGGGATAATGGGCAGCATTACTGTAGCCAAGACGCTGCGTCAGGGGATCATACTCGGAATAAAATAATGTCACGAAACGATGAGAATTATCGAGATCGGCATACATAACCCGATTGAGATGACGCAAAATCTGGGCCGGGGAGTGACGATTTAACACTTCCGCTCGCAACATTCCCCGGGTCATGGTCATCAATAATCCTGCTGGGACACCTTTTCCCATGACATCACCGATGACTATACTCCAAGGAGCGGTACTAGCTTCCCTTTCTGCCTCCGTTGCCGGTTTAAATTGATCGTAGTTGCAGGGGATAAAATCATAATAGTCGCCACCAACGCGATTAGCCGTTTTGCAGTGGGCTGCCAATTCTACCCCCTGAATTTTCGGACATTGCCGGGGTAAAAGACGATTTTGGATTTCGGAAGCGATTTCTAACTCTCGATCCTGACGTTCCTTGGCCCGTAATTCGATCGTTAATTCATTATTAGCTATAGCTACCGCCGTTTGATCGGCCACTAGCTGCAACAGTTTACGACGGGTGGGTGTCCAACCATAATCGGGATCGCGACTGAAAACGTATAAACGTCCCCGCTCACTATTTTTTACCAAAACTGGTGTACTATAAATCTGCGTACCCTGTCCGAGAGTTTGCCGGATTTGATGGTCGAGACTATCGAGAAGCGATCGACTATTTTTATTCTCAAGTGGCGTTTCTTGGTTTAATTGTCGGATAATTGCCTCTAATTGTCGGCGTAGTTCCCCATTAATTTGATTATCTTGGCAATACAGTTGATCAAGCGCCACTTGACCGTTATTTTTACTCAAAATCAACGCCCCTCCCTCCGCGTCTGCCACTCGTGCGGCCATCAAGGGGGTAAGATCGAGGAATTGGTTTAAATTATTGAAACTCCGCAGGGCAAAACCGAGGGAACTTAAGAGATTTTGAACTTTGTTTTGTTCACGATATAAACTGGCGACCAACTCTTTTAAGGCTAAAATTGGCTTAATATCGGCACTTTGATCGCCCATATTGACGGTGGCAGTGGTGAGAGTGTCCCTCGGTTCCGGCTCAGAAAGCATAAAATGATTTTTGTGGCGGTGACATGATTATAGCTAGATGGTCATTGGGTTATGACCTGTTTAAGTTTAACAGTATAGTCGATCTTTTCCTGACTGCCACAATTTAACCCTGATGTTTTACTATTTCTGTTTTTTCACACCTAAGACTGAGGCTGATAGCTTGACCTTATAATAATTAGAAGTATTTAACTTGATCCATTGACTTTATGACCTTGCCTCTCGATGTTCCCACGGCGATTAATCAACGTCGTTCTATTAAAAATTTTACCACCGATCCGATCGCCCCAGAACTGCTGAAAACCCTGGTAGAATTAACCGTTGCTGCACCTAGTAGTTTCAACATCCAAGATTGGCGAATTATTTTAGTACAAGATGAGGCACAAAAGGCCGCTTTAGCCGAGGCCGCTTGGGGACAAAAGCAAATTATCCAAGCACCAGTTACTTTTGTTTTCGCTGCCGATGCTGCCGCAGGAGAAGGAGAGCTAACTCCTATCTATGAACAGGCTCTCAGTACAGGTGCCTGGAGCGAAGGCACGGTAAAATATTTTAAACAGGCAATCCCGGGATTTCAAAAGGATTTGGGCGAAAAAACCCGGGAATACGCGATTAAAGATGCCATGATCGCCGCTACTCATCTGGTTTTAGCTGCCGAAAGTCTCGGTTTATCTAGTTGTTTTCTCAACGGTTGGATCGAGGACAAGGTAAAAGCTGTGATCGGTGCTGCCGATCATCCCGATCTGGCGATCGCTGTTGTCGTTCCCATCGGTTACGCGGCGGAACCTCGGCTTAATCCGGGGCGTTTACCTTTAGATTACAATGTTTTTGTGGATCGCTTGGGTAATCCCTATCAAATCTAAACTCTATTAACTGGATTTAATCTCGTTTTGATCGCTGTTTTGTCCGGTGGTTTGGGGGTGGGTGTCGGTGTCGGTTTGCAGGAGTTGGTGTTGCTGATTTGAGACAGGAAGCTTCTGGCAAACTAACTTTTAGATAGGATGGCACGGTTGGCATTCATAGCTTGATTCAGCAACGCCTTGTATTGTGGCAAAATTAACAATTTAATCTGCATCAAGCTGCGCTAATACAGCCGACATCGATCTTAATTTTTTGAAAAGATATAAGGTTAATTATTTGTATAACAAGTCCCTAATACCATTTCTCTAAATGAAAACTACACATCGAATTTAAATCCCCCTTTAAGTTCCCCTTTTTAAGGGGGATTTAGGGGGATTAAACTTCTGTAGTCAGACTTTGGAGAATTGGTATAAGAACCTTATTCATACCAAAACTCGGAACTTCCCGCACATTTTTCGTCTCTAAATAACCATTGTTGAAACACTTGTTCTCTACCGTCATAAGGTGCAACAATCTGATAAACTTTTAGAGATTTTTTAGCAATTCTCTGGCTGCCCTTGTCAGTTAATTCATAACCTAACAAGTTTAAAAAATTACGAATAATCGTCAGAGGACGGGAAGTATTAGCGAGGTTAATCTTGGTGATAGTTTTAATCTCGTTACGGTTTTTAATGGCAATTTCCGCCATTTTTTGTAAATCGGCATCATGATTATTTAATTCTCTTTCAGGATTAGCTAATAATACGGGAATTCCCAACAATTCTAACGTCCCGATAATCACTCCTAATTGACTACTATTAAAATCGGGAATAAATAAACTTCCGTGACCTGATTCTATTAGTTTACGCGCAATTAAAGCATCTCGATCACACAAAAATTGTCGCCCAATTGTCAAAAAGTAATGTAAGCGTAGTTCTTGATACCATCCTTGATCATCTTTAATTACTAATTGTGGTGTGACGGGGATTCCATAGCGTTTGTATAGGTCATATTTCCTGATAATTCTCCTTTCTTTTACTGACTTAACTAACTGTTTTTTTAGCAGACGACACTCTGATTCCGTTATCTCGGCTGCGCTGGCAATCGCATCACATTCAGAACGATAATTATGTTCCATAATTTCTTCAATTGCTTCCGTTAACTGATTAGTTATGTCTAGTTCTTCTTCCTGATTTCGTTCTTTAATTCTATGACCTTCTGCTTGTAAAATCCCTAGAATTGACTGACGATAATTAAGCATATAAGCATTGACTCTTACGGCCATTTTTGCCCAACAGAGGAGAGATTCCGCTTGAAAAGTTGTATCTAAATCCTCCAGAGATTCTAAATCTGATTGGTGTAGTAAGCGAATATTAACCTCGGTTAATCGGTGTCCAGAGGTGAGAAGTTTGGGGATAGAAGTGGATCCATTGCCCACCTGATTAAATCCGTACACTGCTGACCAAATATAACGAGGAATATTCTCTCTAATTCTTCCTAAAAATTGAGCGATAGAAGTGGGATTCTGAATTCCCTGTGCTAAACACCAAACCGAGGAAAAGTGTTGCTGAATATCAATACTAATTCCCGTTTCGATCGCGGGACTAGCTAGAACTATATCATAGTTAAGTAACAACTGATTTAAATTGCCAATCGCTTGATAGGCAGCGTGACTAGAATCTTGCAATGACTCTGAGTCTATCCGCAGAACTTTCTTATGAGGAAATTGCTTTTTTAGATAAGATTCTAGGGTAATTGTTCCCCATTTGCTGGTTAATTTTTGTGCTGATAGACAAACAAAGGGTTTTCCTCCGTCTTTAATATGTTTGACCAAATCATTAACTAGCCGTTGGGGAGTATTATCGGAGTAGTTATAAACTCGCCAAGCTTCTTGATAACTAGGTTTCCACTCGTTACTAATCAAGAAAGTTTCTAGTTTAATTGCAGCTAAAGAAGTTAAATAATCTAGGGAAATATCACTTAAATCAGCATCAGCGACTAGGACTTTACCCCCACTGCTGACCACAGTTTGCAGCAAGGACTTTAGGGATTTTAAAATTGCCACACGATTAGTTTTACAAGTATCCCCATTTAACCCATGCCATAGAACCTGTTCGATCTCATCGATAATAATGATAGCTCCTTGGCAATCTTCTGCTTTAAATTTAGCTTGTGATTGGGGATGGAGAGAGTCAATACATAAACCATAACCGTAAATTTGTGCCGCAGGATTATCTCTAATTTTGCTGATATAGTTTAAACCAAAGCGTTGACACAACTCCTCTACCAGTTTCACCCGATGACCAATAACTAAAACTTTTTGTTGATTGGCAATAGCTTGTTTAACTATCTTGGCTAAAAACTCAGTTTTTCCCGTACCTTTAGCCGATTTAATCGCTATTAACTGCGCTGATGTAGGAACAGAAATATCTGGCAAGTAACGGCTATTTAACTCTAGATGAGGTGGGAGAGTTAAACTATTTAAACTTGCTGCCTTCCAAATCTCCCAAGAGGTAGCTTTTTGATAGACTTGTTTAAAGTAATCTTCTCCTCGATTGATTAGTAAATCATCCACTCCTTTACCGTCAGCAGCATCCCAAGTAACCACCTTTACCTCACAGTTAGCCTGGGTGAATAGATAACCCATTCTCTGTAAAGCTAAATTAACCGCTTGCTGGGTTTTCGGTTTAGTTTCTTGGTCGAAAACTAGATAAATCTTTCGTCCAGAATTAGCTAATTTTTCTAGCTGCGGAATTAGATGAGATTTACCGATTCTCCTACCTAGTTCGTCCTTGGGAGTACGATAACCATTGTGAATCCCGGGTAAAGCAATTGTCACATAACCTGCTGTTAGTAATGCCCCCGCTTTTTTCGCTCCTTCCGTAAGACAAATAGGTATCTCTGGATGTTTGATTACCCAGGACCAAAAACCGAGATCCTCTTGCTTATTATCCACTTCTTCAGTTAAAATATTAATACTGATATGCTGGGCTACTTTTTGCCAAATTTTCAGGGGAACCCGCAAAGCAAAGACTCCCGTGGGGGTTTGGGGAGGATGTTCGTACTTAATCGGTTTAGCATTATCGAAGCTTAAACGGGGAAAATCGGGCTTAAAACAGCCCCAAGAGTCATAATTGCCCGTTAGTAAGTCAATTCCTGAACACCACCAACCGCCTTGACTGGTATGTTCATAACGCTTGAGAATACTATCCCTAACTCTGCCATCATTGCGTCGCGGTAATTCTTGGGAGTAGAGTAGGTATTCACTGGGAGATAGCCCCGCTAAACCGGTGACATTGAGAGCGATTAACTCCGCATCCACCCCGCTACCACGCCATTCTTCTAAATATTTCATCCTTGTCCTCTACTGGCTAGACGCTATATATAGCGTTTTGTCCTATTATTCTAGCGGTAAGCCACTAAATAGCGAAAAGAGAAATTTTACTCTCTCAGAGGTTCTCAGAGGAAATTTGACTTTTAATCCACTCTTGTCTTAAATTATCGAAAAGTTAAGAACAAATAAAATCTCATCATAACCTCCTCAGCAGTCAGTCTGTTTTGCAATCAAATAAAAAGCTTTTTGTCAAGCATACAAAAGAACCACTTTGAGAGAGAATCGAGAATTTTTTCCAGAAAATGTCATCCAAAACACGGTTTTTAGGGAACAAAATAATCCTGGTTATACCACATATAGAGTGATAAAATTATTTAACACGCTAGATGTTGTGTTTTCCCAGAAAATCTGATAGAATGCTCTAGTACAAATAGATTAATTTGTCAAGTTTTTTAACGCCGCAATTTCCCAATTATGCAATCGAAGCCCTTGACTACTGCCGTCTCCATTCACAAAAATAACGAAGTAATACCCTTTCGTTCTACCCCTTTAGCTAATATGGGCAGCCATGGAATTAGAGTGATTCGGCGCGATGGTTCCACCACCAGCTTAAATATCGGCAAAATTCGCGACGTGGTAGAGTGGGCTTGTGAAGGTAAAAAAGTCAATTCAATCGCCTTAGAAGCGGGTTTAACCACACGCCTGCGGGATGGGATTACCACTAGGGAAATACAGGATAATTTAATCAATTGCGCCCTAGAAATGTGTAGTCCCGAGGAACCGGATTGGCGCTATGTAGCGGGAAGATTGCATATTTGGAGTCTGTGGAAAGATACCTTAGTAGTCCGAGGTTATCAGTACGGAAATTACGAGAAAACCGTCAAAACTCAAGTTAAAAATCGGCTGTACGACGAAAGGATTCTCATCTATTCCGAAGCAGAATTAAAAGAAGCCGGTTCTTGGATTAATCCCGATTGGGATATCGATTATGATTACGCTGGGGCATTGTTAATCACTAGCCGTTATTTACTCAAAAATGAGTTACCCCAAGAGGCATTATTAACCTGTTCCTTACTGCTTGCCACTGTGGAAGAGCCGGCTAATAGACTCCCCTGGGCTAAGAAATTTTATCAAGCAATTGCTCAAAGAAAAATCTCTCTTGCTACCCCAATTTTAGCCAATTTACGCACACCCAAAGGTTCCCTAACCAGTTGTTTTATACTTTCCATTGATGACAGTTTAGAAAGCATTTTCAGCGAGATTACTAATGCTGCCCGCATCTCCAAAAATGGTGGCGGTGTCGGGGTGAATGTGAGTAGAATTCGCTCCACTGGTAGCTGGGTAATGGGGAAAGCTAATGCTTCTGGGGGGATTATTCCTTGGATTAAATTACTCAACGATACAGCTATTGCAGTAAATCAGGGGGGAAGACGCGCCGGGGCAGTAACTATCGGTGTTGACATCTGGCATTTAGATGTGCCAGAATTTCTGGAAATGCAGACAGAAAACGGTGATCAAAGACGCAAAGCTTATGATGTTTTTCCCCAATTAGTTATCACCGATGAATTTATGCGTCGGGTGATAACTAAAGCCGAGTGGACATTAGTAGATCCCTACGAAGTTCGCACAAAATTAGGTATAGAATTAGCGGAACTATGGGGGGAAGAATTTGAAGAGGCTTATCGTTTAGTAGAGGCTAATTTAGATAAAGAGGTTCTCCTCTATAAAAAAATCAATGCCCGGGACTTATTTAAAAGTATCATGCGTTCCCAAGTAGAAACAGGAATGCCCTACATTGCCTTCAAAGATACCATCAATCGCGCTAATCCTAATAAACACGATGGCTATATCCCCGGTGTAAATTTATGCACGGAGAGTTTCTCGAATGTCACCCCGGATAAAACTGCCCATTGCTGTAATTTAGTTAGCCTTAATTTAGCCAACATCGACAAGGAAGAAATCGAGTCTAATTGTCAAATCGCTGTCAGAATTCTCGACAACACTATCGATATCACTAACCCTCCCTTTGATAATGCTAAAAACCACAACGATAAATATCGCACTATTGGGGTAGGGGCGATGGGATTGGCTGACTGGTTAGCTAAACGGAAATTATCCTACAATAACCGGTCAGAAATTAGTAATTTATTTGAAGAAATTGGCTATTGGTGTACCTATTCCTCGATGGAATTAGCCAAAGAACGCGGCGCTTATCAAGCTTTCTTGGGTAGCGAATGGAGTCAAGGTAAATTAATCGGTGCCAAACCAGTGGAATGGTTTTTAACTAATGCGGTGCAACCGCAAAGATGGCAACAATTAGCCGAAGATATTCAACGATTTGGCATCCGTAATTCCCATATTACCGCCATTGCTCCTAATACTTCCTCCAGTTTGGTACAGGGATGTACCGCTAGTGTTTTGCCGGTTTATAGTCGCTTTTTCTACGATAAATGGGCAAAGGGAACCGTTCCCATCGCACCACCTTTTATTGAAGAAGCTTTCTGGTTTTATCCAGAGAATAAAAATCTCGAACAGCAGCAGGTGGTAAAAGCGATCGCTACTATGCAAGAATGGATCGATACGGGGATTTCTATGGAGTTATTATTCAACCTCAATGAAGGGGTTTACTTTCCCGCAGAACCTAACCGTTGTCTCACTGCTAAAGATATCTTTGATACTCTAATCATGGCGTGGGAATTGGGGTGTAAAGCGATTTATTATGTCCGCACCGTACAAAAGGACAATTTTCGAGAGTCTGATGATAGTTGTTCTAGTTGCGCTAATTAAAGTTAACTTGGGTGGGCAATGCCCACCTTAATTTTTTTATATAATTTAAAGGTGAGTTTTATTGATCACCTAATCACAGCTATGGATAAGACTTTATACGAACAGGATTACTATCTCTGGTTAGAGAAAACCATATCTTTACTAGAAAATCGCCAGTTTTCTGAGTTGGATTTAGAAAATTTAATTGAAGAAATAAAAGATATGTCCAGAAGAGAACGTCAGAAGTTAGAGAGTTTACTAACTAAACTCTTGGAACATTTACTTAAATTAACTTATTGGCAATCTAAGCGCGATTACAATAAAAACAAGTGGCGACGGGAGATTTTAAATTTTCGCATTCAAATAAAAAGAATTATTAGCAACAAAAAGGATGGAAACTATAATACAAACTTAGTATCTTACCTCACCGAGATTCTCGATCAATGTTACGAGGATGCTTGCCATCTATTTGTCGAAGGTTCTGGCATCGATAAAAGACTTTTAAGTGCTACACCTATTGGATCAATCAACCAAATTTTAGATGAAAATTGGTTTCCTGAGTTTCTCGGAGAGGATTAAGCAATGAAGAGTGATTTATACGAACAGGATTACTATCTCTGGATAGAGAAAACCATATCTTTACTAGAAAATCGCCAGTTTTCTGATTTGGATTTAGATAATCTCATCGAGGAGATTAGCGACATGGGCAAAAGTCAACGACAAAGCTTAAAGAGTTATTTAACTCGCTTATTAGAACATTTGCTGAAACTAGCTTACTGGCAATCAGAATTAGAATATAATCAAAGAGGATGGAAAAATGAAATTAGGAATTTTCGCCTAGGAATTCAACAAATTATTGAAGACAGTCCCAGTTTAAAGCCCTATCTATCGGAAATTTTCTCGTCCTGTTATCAAAATGCTCGTAAATTATTTTTGGAGCTATCGGGAATGGCTGAAAATTTGGTCAGTTTAGCTCCAATTTGCACTATAGAACAGGCGTTAAATGAGGATTGGTTTCCTGAAATATCAAAATAATGGGGGATAATTATGGAAAAGAACTTATACGAAAAAGACTACTATCTCTGGTTAGAAAAAACCATTAATTTACTAGAAAATAATCAGTTTTCTGATTTGGATTTAGAGAATTTAATTGAAGAAATTAGCAGCATTGGTAAAAGTGAGAAACGAAGTTTAGAAAGTTATTTAACTCGCTTATTAGAACATTTGCTAAAACTGGTTTACTGGCAGTCGGAATTAGAATATAATCAAAGAGGATGGAAAAATGAAATTAGGAATTTTCGTCGTGCCATAAAAAGAATTATTGCCGATAGTCCTAGTTTACAGCCTTATCTGATTGAAATTTTTAACAACTCTTTTCAAGAAGCTCGTATTTCTTTTATCGAATTATCGGGAATGGCTGAAAATTTGGTCAGTTTAGCTCCAATTTGTACTATAGAACAGGCGTTAAATGAGGATTGGTTTCCTGAAATATCAAAATAATGGGAATAATTATGGAAACGAACTTATACGAACATGATTACTATCTCTGGATAGAGAAAACCATATCTTTACTAGAAAATCACCAGTTTTCTGAGGAGGTTCAAAGACTGATCGGGTTCCAATTATTTTTATTAATAAATACTTTACACACTTCCTACCAGGTAAGCAAGAGGGCTACGCCACTACTACCAAATCATTACCCTGGAAGCTTTTCAGTGAGCAGAAAATCTCCAGACGGCCAATGTTTGCACAAACGAACCTCCTTGAAGTGTGGCAAGAGGCAGTAGAAGCTGATAGGCAAATCGCCATTCCGGGCGATTACCGAACTCAACAAGAAAATTACAGATTTTTTCAAGCTAGGATCAAAGATTTTGTATCGAAAAATACAAAACTGGACAAAGTGACTGTTTAGGATGGGTTTTTTGAGAAGCTTAAGAACCGATCCATACGTCAAAGGAGTTTTCCATGCCCGAAACGCCACAAGAAGTCTTGAAAATGATTCAGGACAACAATATTAAGATTATTGACCTAAAATTTATTGATATGCCCGGTATCTGGCAACACTGCTCGTTCTACTACGATCAAATCGATGAAAGCTCTTTCAGCGATGGTGTTGCCTTCGATGGTTCCAGTATTCGCGGTTGGAAAGCAATTAACGAATCTGATATGGCCATGGTTCCCGACCCTACCACTGCTTGGATCGATCCCTTCTACAAGGAACCTACCCTAAGCATGATCTGTAGCATCAAAGAACCGAGAACCGGTGAATGGTATAGCCGCGATCCTCGCTCTATTGCCCAGAAAGCGATCAGTTATCTTAGCACTACCGGTTTAGGTGATACCGTATATTTTGGACCAGAAGCAGAATTTTTCCTCTTTGATAGCGCTCGTTTTGACCAAACCGCCAACTCCGGCTATTACTACATGGATAGTGTCGAAGGTCGTTGGAATAGCGGTAAAGACGAAAAAGACGGAAATCTTGCCTATAAACCCGCCTACAAACAGGGTTATTTCCCCGTTAGTCCCACCGATACCTCTCAAGACATTCGCACGGAAATGCTCTTAACCATGGCCGACTGCGGAGTTCCCATCGAAAAACATCACCATGAAGTCGCTACTGGTGGTCAAAACGAGTTAGGGATTAAATTCTCTACCCTAGTACGGGCCGCCGACTACTTGATGACCTACAAATACTGCATTAAGAACGTGGCTAAGAAATACGGTAAAACCGTCACCTTTATGCCTAAACCCATCTTTGGCGATAATGGTTCCGGGATGCACGTTCACCAGTCTATCTGGAAAGATGGTCAACCCCTGTTCGCCGGGGATAAATACGCCGGACTCAGCCAAATGGCACTGTACTATATCGGTGGTTTGCTTAAACACGCTCCCGCACTCTTAGCTTTAACTAACCCCACCACCAACTCTTACAAGCGTCTCGTCCCCGGTTTTGAGGCCCCAGTAAACCTGGCCTACTCCCAAGGTAATCGCTCCGCTTCGATTCGGATTCCTTTATCGGGAAGCAACCCGAAAGCTAAACGTTTAGAATTCCGTTGTCCTGATGCGACTTCTAATCCCTACCTCGCTTTTGCAGCTATGCTCTGTGCTGGTATCGATGGGATTAAAAATCAAATTGAACCGGGAGAACCTCTCGATGTGGATATCTATGAACTCAGTCCCGAAGAATTGTCAAAAATACCCTCTACCCCCGGTTCTCTAGAAGCAGCACTAGAAAGTCTCGAAAAAGATCACGCTTTTTTGACCGATTCTGGTGTTTTTACCGAAGACTTTATCAAAAACTGGATCACCTACAAACTCGATAACGAAGTTAACCCGATGCGCTTACGTCCCCACCCCTACGAGTTCTCTCTCTACTACGATGTCTAAGGTTTGATTGATAATTAATCCTAGGGTAGGCTTTTGCCTGCCCCTTTTTTTCGGAATCAGCAAGGGAGTGGGGAAGTGGGAAGTTTTTTGCCGTGAACAGTAAACAGTAAACAGTAATCAGTGAACTGAAACTCGGCTCTTCTCGACTTTGTGTGATAATTTTTGGTTATGAAATCGTGAAATGTTTACTGGGAAAGACTTTTAGGACTATTTTGTTAAATAAACTATCAGTATAGACCTCGTTTCCACACAGAAACCAGAAGAGCCAAAACTCACATCTGATAACTGATAACTGATAACCGCCTAATCAAACAACAATCTTAAGCTTGATCTCCTCAGTGGTCAACAGTGATACAATTGCCGTCATAGCTAGGGGTGTCTGAGACAATCAGGCTGAGAAAGACCCTTAGAACCTGAGACTGGGTAATTCCAGCGTAGGGAAGCTGTTTACAGAGGAAATAAAATTATGAGACAAGAATGGGTTGCCCCCCGGCGCGGACAAGCAAATGTATCGCAAATGCACTACGCCCGTCAGGGGATAATTACCGAAGAGATGACGTATGTGGCAAAACGGGAAAATCTCTCTCCCGAATTGATTCGCAGCGAAATCGCCCGAGGAAGACTGATTATTCCCGCTAATATCAATCACCTCAACCTCGAACCCATGGCGATCGGTATTGCTTCTAAGTGTAAAGTTAATGCTAATATCGGGGCTTCCCCTAACTCCTCGAATATTAACGAAGAACTGGAAAAATTACACCTAGCGGTCAAATACGGCGCGGATACGGTAATGGATCTTTCCACCGGTGGCGGTAATTTGGACGAAATTCGCACCGCGATTATCAATGCTTCTCCCGTCCCCATCGGTACTGTACCCATCTATCAAGCGGTGGAAAGTGTTCACGGCAATATTGAAAAACTCACCCCCGAAGATTTCCTCCATATTATCGAAAAACACGCCCAGCAAGGGGTGGATTACATGACGATTCATGCGGGAATCCTCATCGAACACCTGCCTTTAGTCAAAACCCGTCTGACCGGGATTGTCTCCCGGGGCGGTGGTATTATTGCTAAGTGGATGTTACACCACCACAAGCAAAATCCTCTATATACCCATTTCGACGAAATTATCGAGATTTTCAAGCGTTATGACGTTTCTTTTAGTCTCGGTGACTCCCTACGTCCCGGTTGTACCCACGATGCTTCCGATGCAGCCCAATTAGCGGAATTGAAAACCCTCGGCCAACTGACGCGTCGCGCTTGGGAACACGATGTACAGGTGATGGTGGAAGGACCGGGCCATGTTCCCATGGACCAAATTGAATTTAATGTGAAAAAACAGATGGAGGAGTGTAGCGAAGCACCTTTCTATGTTCTCGGTCCCCTTGTCACCGATATTGCCCCCGGATACGATCATATCACTTCGGCGATCGGGGCGGCTCTGGCGGGTTGGTACGGGACGGCGATGTTATGTTATGTCACCCCGAAAGAACATCTCGGTTTACCCAACGCTGAAGATGTGCGAAATGGCTTAATTGCCTACAAAATAGCGGCTCATGCGGCAGATATCGCCCGTCATCGTCCCGGGGCGCGGGATCGTGACGACGAACTCTCCATTGCTCGTTATAATTTCGATTGGAATCGTCAATTTCAGTTATCCTTGGATCCCGATCGCGCTAAGGAATACCACGATGAGACTTTACCCGCAGATATCTATAAGACTGCGGAGTTTTGTTCGATGTGTGGACCGAAATTCTGTCCCATGCAAACTAAAGTCGATGCCGATGCGATTACGGAATTAGAGAAGTTTCTCGCTAGTCAGAATCAAGACAATTTAACCCCGGTTTAAAGGGGAGTTATGGGAAGGGCTGATTTGATTTCAGCCCTATTCCTAGGATAGAAGTCAAAATTCTGGGAATAGCCGCCATTTTTTTGACTAATTAACCCGTTTTTCTAGATATTGACCGATCATCAATTCTTGACCGGCGCGAGAGATAATAGTTTGTCGAGTGCGATATTGTTGACCGATGAGTTTAATTTCCTCTTCAAAGACAGAACCGGCGTATTCTGTTCTCAGACAGAGAGTAGAGGGGTTAGGAAAGGTATAAATGGCACTAACGGGTTTATCCGTCGCAAATCCCCGATCGCGATAGAGAATATTATCTAAAATACCGAATATAGTGGAACCGTTGGAGGGTTTTTTACTCTGGGGACGGAGATAATTACTTTGCCAAGTCACTTCCGTACCACCTAATAAAGCTGTATCTTCCAGATTATGTAAACGGGCAAGTTGAATTAATGGTTCGCTGCCCTGGGGTAAATATTTAATCTCGATGGCGCTGATAACTTCTTGGGGTTCCGTTTCTTGGGTGAGGGTGTAATAACGTCTCTGGGATTGCCAGCGTCCTTCTGTCTGCTTAAAAAAGGCTAAAGCCAAAGTTTCTAGCGATAATTGGGCGGTTTGAATTAATGTCATAGAAATAAAACCTTTCCTGTTTTTTGGTAGAGCAGATTTGTTATCCTTTGTCAAGAGTTTGCCAGAGAATTGTTACACATCTTAATACAATTATAACCCTGCATGGAAATTAAGTGGTAGGAGTGTTGAGGGAGATAATTGGGAAAAAGCCGCACAGATACAGCATTTACAGGGAAAAAACGGGATAAGATTGCTAAAAACTGCGAACTTATCCTAGTTATACCAATTCTCCAAAGTCTGACTACAGAAGTTTAATCCCCCTAAATCCCCCTTAAAAAGGGGAACTTAAAGGGGGATTTAAATTCGATGTGTAGTTTTCATTTAGAGAAATGGTATTACTTCCATATACTCTTATCTATCGATTAATTCTGTCAAATTGGCTACAGTCAGGCCGAGGTGATTCCCCCAACCCCTTTTTTACCTGTTACTTTTCACCCGATCTGCCCGGTCTTGCTATTGTTAAAAGTATAGAACCTCCGAAAAAGGTCTCAACTCTGTGCAGTTAAAACAAGTCATCATCGCTCATAAGGCCAACCATCCCCAAAGTAAAGCATGGGCGGAAAAATGCGCTAAACAGTTAGAAGCCCGTCAGTGTAAAGTTTTAATGGGACCCAGTGGCTTTAAAGATAATCCCTATCCGGTATTTTTAGCCTCAGCATCGGAAAAAATCGACCTTGCCATCGTTTTGGGGGGAGATGGAACCATTTTAGCTGCCGCTCGCTATTTAGCTCACGAAGACATTCCGATTTTAGCGGTGAATGTCGGCGGCCATCTGGGATTTTTAACGGAACCCTTTGAGATTTTCCAGGATACGGAGACGGTCTGGGAGCGTTTACAATCCGATCACTATGCGGTACAACAACGGATGATGTTAACGGCCAGAATCTATGAAGGGGATAAAAGAAATCCGCAGCCAGTGAGCGAGGCATTTTATGCCCTGAATGAGATGTGTGTGAAACCCGCTAGTATCGATAGGATGCCCACCTCAATCCTCGAAATCGAAGTGGACGGGGAAATAGTAGATCAGTACCAAGGCGACGGACTATTAGTGGCTACTCCCACGGGATCCACCTGTTACACCGCTTCCGCTAATGGCCCGATTATACACCCCGGCATGGAAGCGATCGCTGTCACCCCGATTTGTCCCTTGAGTCTCTCCAGTCGGCCGATTGTCATTCCCCCAGCATCTCTGGTCAGTATTTGGCCTCTAGGAGACTACGAGTTAAATACTAAACTCTGGATGGATGGTGCTTTAGCCACTTCCATTTGGCCCGGGCAATGGGTGGGAGTTACTAAAGCCGAAAAATTCGCCCAATTTATTATCCTGCGGGAAAGTTATTCTTTTTATCAGACTCTACAGGAAAAACTGCAATGGGCCGGGGCGAGAATTCATTATGATGGCAATCGTCATAATTAGGGTTTGCGGCAAAAAGTTTTTCGTGGGGACAGGGTGTAGGGTGTAGGGTTTTACCGATTTTGAGGGGGTCAATTACCTAATTTTCAGGGAAAAAGTCCCTGAATTTTCCCCCCAATCACTCCAAAGGTCGACACTTTTTGAGGGAAAAAAAGTCTAAAAACCTTATCCAACAAGGTTTTTAGATTTATTGAGCAAGCCCTAAGTATATCTTCTAAAATTGGTCATTACTTCCGATTTTATCAGTAAATCTAGGCTTTTGGGGGTAGAACCCCCCAAACCCAGAAGCGCATTTGCTGATTGTCGGTATTTCTGCAAGAGAGGGTCAAAAGTTGTCAAAATATTTGACAAAGTTGCCACTTTATGGTAAGAAATTGGGTTATTATTATCCCTTAAATTTTAAATTTCATCCCATCCAGTTAAGCCAGAAGACATAACATAACTGGTAACAGTTGCTTCAAAAAAGTTAGCTTTGGTGTGGCCTTCTTTTTTGGTATCGGAAAAGCGTTCCAGATGGTTATAGGGACTTTTGTTATACTTTTCTTCCCTGTATAAAGGCTCAAGTCCGATCGCTTTTAGCCGAATATTAGCGAGGTATTTAGTGTACTGTTCGGTACTGTATTCGGTAATACCTAAAATGTCGTTGCCAACGATGTGATTTGTCCAGCGACATTCGTGTTTAACGGCACTATCGAACATCTCATAAATCTGTTCAACGGAATGGGGAAAAATTGCCATGGCTTCGGGAATAAGTTTTTGATACAAACGGACGTGACTTAATTCGTCCCGGTTGATCATTTTGAAAACGTCAGCACTACCGGACATTAGCTGTCGAGAAGCGAGATTATAGAAAAAGATAAAGCCGTTATAAAAATACAAACTCTCCAGTAAATAGTCTGCAAGAAGAGCGATAAAATAGCTTTCAGTAGTTTGTTTATCGATGTATTGCTGGTAGAGACTAGCAATAAATTCACAGCGATCCTTGAGAACTTTATCGGTGCGCCAAAAGTCATAAACTTCACCTCTGCGATCCGAGGAAATAATCGTTTCAATTAAGTATTGATAACTTTGATTGTGCATGGCCTCTTGAGAAATTTGTTCCGCCATACAAAGACTAATTTCTGGCGCAGTGACGCTACCTTTTAGGTGGGGAATATTACAGGTTTGCACGGAATCAAGAAAAGTTAGATAGGACAAAATACCATCATAAGCATATCTTTCTTCGTCGGTAAGATGCCCGTATTCAGTTACGTCTTGAGTGATATCTAAGCGTTGCGGGATCCAGAAATTTTCCCGCATTTGTTGATATAAACCCACCGCCCAGGTGTAGCGGACATCGTTTAATTGCATCAGGTTGGTGGTGTTACCAAACCAGATCGAACGGTTTTCGATCGCATCATCTCCCGACGGATTGAAGATCGGGGAAATGGGCATCGAATGGCAAGAATTAACTAAATGTAAGGACATGATTACTTGGATATTATGGCACTTTCAGGTTATAATAGATTTTCGGTAAAAAGTCAAATGTTTTGATTAGGGATAAATTCAAAATCTAGGGCTTCTGCCAAAGTAAATGGGCAATCCTTCGGGAATTTCTCCAGGTTTATCCCTGTTTCAATAGCGGCCTTTTGTCTAGCTTGGCCGATTCAAGTCTGAATTGCATCACTGTCTGATCTACCTTTATAGAATACCTCATTCGGGGTACGATAGTCAAGACATTTTCGAGGACGATTGTTAATCAAGTTTACGGCTCTTTCCACCTCCTCTGGCTTAACGATTTTAAAATTCGTTCCCTTGGGGAAAAATTGTCTTAACAGTCCATTGGTATGCTCGTTTAATCCCCTCTCCCACGAATGATAAGGAGTAGCAAAATAAAAATCTGTTCCTAGTTTCTGACTCAACTCTTGATGTCCACAAAATTCTTTAACCTTGTCACAAGTAAAGGTTTTTCTTTTGTCAGGGTGAATCTCTTGAAAAAGTTTTTCTGTGACTCTATTGATTTCCGATGCGGTTTTGTTTTTGGCTAATCCTGCTACTAAAAATTTCGAGGCTTTATCTACATGAGTAACGAGAACTCCTAGATGATTGCCTCCAATCATTGTGTCACTTTCCCAATGACCGATTTCAGTTTTCTGGTCAGCAATTACTGGTCGCTCGCTGATATCTACACGCCCTGGAATCCCTCCACGCTTACTTTTTGCTCCGCCTCGACTCTTTCTTTGACAAAGCCCCCGGCGTAAATATTTCTGGTACTCTCCACATCCGTGATAGTTCTGATAGATCATTTGATAGATGGTTTCGTGACTGAGAGATTCTTGACTGGCTCTTTTCAGACGACCTGCTATTTGTTCGGGACTATGATAATCTTTCAATCCTTCTTTGACCAACTCTAAGGCTGACTCGCTGACATTTTTAAAGGGTTGTTTGGCATTTTTTCGCCTTGTCTCGCTTTCAGCTTGTGCTGTGTCAGGTAGATAGTAGCCAAGGGAACTTTGATTCCTTTTTAATTCCCTTGATATTGTGCTTTGATGACATCCGAGCCAGACGGCCATTTGCCGTTGAGATAAATTTCCCTCCTGACTAAGTTGGTAGAGCAAGTTTCTTTGTTCTATGTTAAGATGTTGGAGGCTTCGTTTTTGGGTCTGATTTGTTTTTGTTAATGATCAGACAGTGCCTGATGAGCCTTTCTTTGTCAACTCTTGAGGTTGAT
>NZ_JAQMSY010000132.1:0-6257 GCF_028329095.1 Microcystis sp. CS-574 | reverse complement strand
TTCCCTCCTGACTAAGTTGGTAGAGCAAGTTTCTTTGTTCTATGTTAAGATGTTGGAGGCTTCGTTTTTGGGTCTGATTTGTTTTTGTTAATGATCAGACAGTGCCTGATGAGCCTTTCTTTGTCAACTCTTGAGGTTGATACGTTTCATTTTTGAATTGGCGCTTTATTATAGCATTTTTTAAAATCATCTTCTGTTAAAAAACTCTTAAGACTAGGGCTATTTTCTAAATCTTCTTCGATTCTCTCACGATGCTCAAAAAGAGTTAATGCCCAGCTTCTGGTTTGTTTTTCTGGCTCTTGTAAGTATTTTAGTAAATGCCATAAAATCACGATCAGATTGCTTTTTAATGCTTTCTGTTGACTGATAGACATAGATTTTATTTCGTCAATTAAATTCTCTAAATCTAAATCAGAAAATTGATGATTTTCTAGCAAAAATATGGTTTTATCTATCCAGGGATAGTAGTCTTTTTTGTATAAGTTCTTTTCCATAATTCGCCAATTCAAAAATGAAACGCATCAACCTCAAGAGTTGACAAAGAAATGCTCATCAGGTACTGTCTGATCATTAACAAAAACAAATCAGACCCAAAAACGAAGCCCCCAACATCTTAACATAGAACAAAGAAACTTGCTCTACCAACTTAGTCAAGAGGAAAATTTATCGGACTCTTCCCAACCTTCGGCTCCTGCTATAACTGCTAAAATAGCAATGACTAAAATATCGGTTAATAAATGTTTCTGGGTTCGGGACACTCTCGGATCAGGAATATCTTGAAGATAAGTCAATAAACTAGCTTGAATTTCATTGATTGATGTTAAAGGAAGCTCAGGTTTAGTTGAGCTTTATTTCTGGTGGGGAGAACGGGGGCAAAACCTTTAACCATGAGCTATTTCCTCGTTAATTTTCATGAACAACAGTCAGACTAAGGCTAATTATAAATTATACAGAGGTAGCAGAGGCTAAGTCCGGGTACTGGCAGTGCGGGACGGTGCTATGGCGATTTGACTACCCTATTCAGACATTTGGTTCTTCCGAGCTTACACTGTAGAAAATTCCTCAAGCGCCCTCTCTGTCCAGCAAGGTTCTAAAGTTGATAAATATCAATCTGATAAAAGCTCAAAGCTTTAGGATACAAGCTTTACAAGCATGAGTTGTTAATAGTTTTACATGACAGGTTCGGTA
Organism: Microcystis sp. CS-574; assembly: GCF_028329095.1. Classification (NCBI taxonomy): domain Bacteria; kingdom Bacillati; phylum Cyanobacteriota; class Cyanophyceae; order Chroococcales; family Microcystaceae; genus Microcystis; species Microcystis sp. CS-574. Next base: position 5,069 of record NZ_JAQMSY010000132.1, on the reverse strand, counting down.
GAGCCGCCTATAAGTACCTAAGCAAAATTAATTACACATTTCGATAAAGCTTTTGCCTATTGCCTCTTGCCTGTCTTCACTAGGAAATTTATTTTGCATGACTACTTACTAAAGGGATTTAGTATAATAAATTGTTCGGTATTGAAAGTCTGCCAAGAGGTTCCGCACCCGAAATAGACGGATCAGATGACGAACCTGCTAACTCAAGGAGAGGGTAGAGGGGAGTGGAGCATTTGGCTGAAATTTCCCTAAACCCCTATCTCCCGACTCCTGAATTCTGTCTCCGCGAGAGATTAACTTGCTTGGGAGGAGACAAAACCCGATAACTCGCGAAAACGGATCTCATCGCGGTGGGGATCAGAGCGACTAACTTGTACTTGAAAGCGATCGCCTAAAGATACCGATCGCTCAAAACGATGGGGTAATTCTAACCCCAATTCCTCCAATAAAATCAAGCCTAAATTTTCCTCTTCCCGCAGCCAGCGCAATACCAAAGCTTGCCAGACTTGATCTCCCTGTCGTCGCAAAAATTCCAAACTCCAATAACGATTAGTTTGCCGTTCCACCGAGGTGGCTTCCAGGGCCGAACTAGCGACACTATAGAGAATTTCCTGCATTCTATCCCGGGTAAAAGGCAGTTGATCGCCCCGGAGATGGGCTTTTAGTTGAAAATGGGTCAAAAGGTCAGTATAACGGCGAATTGGCGAAGTTACTTGGGAATAGGTATTCAATCCCAGACTAGCATGACGGTTAGGAATCGTCGTCATCTCACTGCGCGGCATACAGCGACGCAAGGCACAGGAACGCACTGGGCCTGCAGGTAGTAAAATTAACTCCTCATCGGGGGGTAATTCCGGTTGTGGTTGTCCCCGGAAAGGCACGGGGATCTCGTGTTCCTGACAGTAGCGACCGGCGATTTCTCCAGCTAGAATCATCATTTCCGCCACCAATTGCCGAGATGGGGAAACTTCCTGCAATTCTATGATAATTTCGTCGTTAGCCTTCACCTTAATGGATGATTCTGGCATTTGGATGTTAATCGATCCCTGAGATTTGCGCCATGCGTGGCGTTGTTTGGCCCAACGGTTGAGAATCTTCACTTCCGGTTCATGCTGCAGATCCAGATGTAACATTTCATCCACATCTTCGTAGGTGAGGCGATAGGTGGGTTTAATTGTACTGGGATGGATCCGATAATCGGCGATCGCTCCCGTTTCATCGAGGATTACCCCAAAACTCAAGGCAGGACAAAGTTTACCCTGTACCAAACTCATTGGACCTGCGGCCAATTCTAGGGGAAACATGGGAACCATTCCCGTGGGAAGATAGAGACTGGTACTACGACGACGCGCTTCTAGGTCTAATTCATCATCGGGACGCACTAAACGGCTAGGATCGGCAATATGGATCCAGAGACGATGACCACCATCTGCAAGAATTTCTACCGATAATCCGTCATCGATTTCCTCGGTACTTTCATCGTCGATGGTATAAATTTTTTGGTGGGTTAAATCGAGACGATTGTTGACATCCGCATCCGCAGGGGGATTGAGTAAATTAAGACGCGCCACATCAAGTACCTTTTTCGAGAATTGAACAGGGTAGGAACTGCGTCGCAGGAAAAGGTTTTCGTGACTACTCCACCATTTCAAATCGACTAACAATTCAAAAGCAGCCTCGGGGGTTTGGGAACGGCCCAGCAGCGAGAGTATGTCCGTGGCTGCCGGATATTTTTGTTCGGGTTGGAGGATAAATTTTTCTAGAGATTCCAGACGAATTCGATCGCTTTCTGACCATTCTACCGTTTCACCGGCCAGGGCCTGTTGGAGACGTTGGAGAAATTGGCCTTTTTCCCGTTGACGCTGTTGTTCTACCTCTAGCTGGTGTTTGATTTCCTCTACCTGATTTTCCGAGCGGGCCTCGTAACCATCCCCTTTATTTTTAAAATAAACTTTATCATCACTCAAGAGACAATGGGCTGCATAGCAAAACTGGGGACTGCGATCGGAAAAGAGAATCTCGGCCATGGTTTCGGGAGTGACTAACTGATTTTCCCCGGCTAATAATTCCCAGGCCACTTCTAAACCACTGGGATCTAGATAGGGTTGGACTTCCCGCAGAAAATTGCCGATCTCTTTATAGTTGGATGGACCTGCTTTGATAATGTAATCGAAGCGTTGGGGACGCAGTTTATGCGGGTTTCCCCCTTGATCGATGACGATCCAATCTTTTTTACCTTCTGGGCGATCGATCACCCCTAAGCGCCTTTCTCCTTGGACTCGAAATTCTACCAGCGTTCCCTTTTCCACTGCTTCCCCTTACTGCCTATCTATTTTGTCTATTTTCTATCATCCTCGATCGATTACTCGATCGGCAAGAGCAATCATCAATCCCCACCCACTAGATAGGGTTTGTGGCAAAAAGTTTTTCGTGGGGGTAGAGTGTGGGGTTTTACCCATTTTGAGGAGGTCAATTACCTAATTTTCAGGGAAAAAGTCCAGGGATTTTCCCCCTGATCACTCCCATGTCCACCACTTTTGGATTTCAAAAAAGTCTAAAAGTCTTATCCAACAAGGTTTTTAGATTTATTCAGCAAACCCCATTTAGTCAAAGATTCGCCGCTCTCAGGACAACCAGTGTACCCACAAGTTAATCGTCGTCAATTTAAGTGCGATAATTGTCGGAAACCCTTGAGCGAAGAGTTAGATTTTGTCGCCAGTAAACGAACTTATACGAAAAGACTAGCCGAGAATATACTCGAAGAATTAAAAGAAGGTGATATTTTAAATGTTAGCCGAAGAAATGACGTAACGGAAGAAGAGATTCCAAGAATGCTAGAGAACATCGCTGAAGAAATTACAGAGCCAGACCTATCGTAATTAAAAAGACTAGGAATTCGCCAGTTCAAATACTGGCGAAATGCAGACGTAATCAAGCAAGATAGTAAATTATTTTCTTCTATCTCACTCTCAAGAAATGTTATTTCTTGAGCGTTTTGGGACAATAATTGCTAAAAATAAGCTTTTTCCGTGTTAATTAACTGAATATTGACAATTTGACCGTTAGTCACTTGTACGGTTCCATAGCTGCCGTCCCCTAAAAAATTATTGAGGTACAAATTGTCATCATATTGAGCGAGGAGAGTATATTCCCCTGAGGGCAATTCTACAAAAAAATTACCTTGAGAATCACTACTTATTTGCTTGATTAGGTGAGAATGTTTTTGGGCTTGGGCTACTGGCCAGTTGGTTCCTTGAGCGGGAATTCTACCTGAAAAAATCCAAATAGTTGTTTTAATAGGTTCAGGTTTTGTTCTCAAGGATGTTGTGTCTATAGTGGGCATTTGGTCGCCGCTAAGACGAAGAATAGTGCCAGAAATACCCTGTTTTGATTGAGAGAAATTCGGGTCAGTAAAGCTCATCATTGTAACTAGAATAATGGTCAAACTTAGGAACCAGCGAAAGTTAGGATAAATCATAGTTTTGGCGATTTGGCTGTTATTTTGGCTGAAGAAAAGCCTCGTGCAGAATCCAACAGAGACTTTCTTCAGCATTGGTTAACTAGGAATGCTCTGGGTTGTGAGCATTAATAGCGTTTTAAGTAAGACGGACAGCACTGCTAGTGAGAATACTGCGGACTTGAGCATGGGTTAAGTTGGGATTAGCCCCGAGCATTAAAGCCACTACTCCTGCCACATGGGGAGCCGCCATCGAGGTTCCGCTGTAACTCGCGTATCCGTTGCCCGGTACAGTCGAATAAACATTCACCCCCGGAGCCATAACGTGCTGCATACTGCTGTTAGTTCCGGCACGATTGGAGAAACTAGCAATTGTCCGGCTGCTATCGACGGCACCGACGGAAAGACCATATTGGGTAGCGTAGTATGCAGGTGTTCCGGGAGAAGACAAGCTAGAGTTGCCAGCTGCACTAACCGTAATCACATTGCGACTAGCGGCATAGGCAAGGGCATCGCGTAAAGCAGTTGAATCAGACCATCCCAAACTCATATTAATGACGCGAGCGCCATTATCCACTGCATAGCGGATAGCTTGAGCAAGGTTGCCCCCATTAGTAAACCGACCTTGTGAATCTACATCTCCCATACGAATCGCCATAATTCGGGAATTATAGGCAACCCCCGTCATACCAATGCCGTTATTAGCGGCGGCAATTGTCCCAGCGACGTGAGTTCCGTGTCCTTGTCCAGAAGAACTGGTTCCGGGTAGAACGTTATTGTTATTTTGACCGATACCAAAGTTCCAGCCATAAACGTCATCGGTATAGCCATTTCCGTCGTCATCAATGCCATTACTGGCAATTTCCCCTGTATTGCGCCAAATATTATTGCTCAGGTCTTGGTGGGAAATGTCCACCCCAGAATCAATTACAGCCACTGTAACACCTTGTCCTGTATAACCTCTTGCCCAAGCTTCGGGGGCGTTAACCATATCATTACCCCAGTTATTACCTCCCAAGTTAGGAACATCGGCAAAAGTGGGTTGACTAATTGCTTGAGCAACGGCAGCGGCAGCGTTAACTAAACCGTAACCATAGGTGGAGTTAAATCCAGTTCCACCACTGCCACTGGTAGCCGAAACAGCGAGATTATAGTTGGTATTGCCAGTATAGGGATAGACACGAATGTAGTAGGTGCCTGCACTCAACTGACGGGTAATGCTCTCAGAAACCGTACCACCGTTAGTAGAGGAGGCAATGAAAGAACCGCTACTATTTAACAGTTGCACGTCCGCATCGGCGGTCATTCCAGTTAGACCAAGATTAAAGTTACCAGAATTAGCGAGGGTGAAACGATAGTAATCGTTGGTGTCGGTGCTTCCTACCCAATCGGTGTAACTGGTGGTGCTGGAACCGACGGTAATCGCTCTGGCAGTAGCCAGGGTATTGCCGGCTAGGTCAACAGAACTGAAAAGACCCGCAGAACTACTTTGACCTGTTAAAAAATCACCGTCTTGAGGCCAAGAGGAAAGGGATTCGGATGATTGCCAGCGATTTTTCAGTTCTAGCTGGTATTCTTCCAGAGAATTGCTTAAAAAGTCAGAATCCAGTCC
>NZ_JAQMSY010000131.1:0-6140 GCF_028329095.1 Microcystis sp. CS-574 | reverse complement strand
TATCCCCACACCCCACACCCCACACCCCACACCCCACACCCCACTTCCTGCTCCCCTTTCTAGGATTAAATAACCCCTAGGATAATAATCGGGTAACAAAAGAATTTTGCCAACGACGGGCCAAGGCCCGTAGATACATATTAACGGGAAACTGATAATATTCGATAGTTAACCAGAGTAAACAAATACCATGGCAAATAAAGGTTAAAATCGACCAAAATAGAGGCACCCATGACAAAGAACTCCCCTCGACTGGAGGAAAAAGATAGGCCCCTGTAGCCACAATTGCTGTGGGAAAAATCACAAATCCTAAACCGATAATTAAGTAAAAACCTGCCATCTCCATTCCTTCTCTCGGTAAACCCTGCCAATACTTACCATTCCAATACCAAGTTAAGGGTAATTGACTATCGGCCATTTTTAAAAGCTGTCTTTCTAAATTAGCAGTAAAAATGTGTTGACAAAAGTTACAAGCATAGGCTTCCATTAGGGGTAAAGTGGCAATTTTACCATGGCGACAGACGGGACAAGAATAGGTATCGTGATAGTTTAATCGGGTTGGCTCGGTCATGGTAATGTGAGTGAGAGTAAAAAAGGCAATTGCAGATAATTAACTTTTCCCTATTGATAACTAATTAAGCAAGATTGGGAGGAATTGCCGCTAGTTTTTGCAGTTGTTTTTCAATATTAGCCTTTAATTGGATCCGGGAGATTTCTTTTCCTGTTTGAGCGGTGTGTGCATTTTCCAGAAAAATAATACTATCTACTTTTTCTACGGCAAATAATTGGAATAAAAGATGGGTTACAGGAATCAGGAGCGTTGATAGGGGCGAATTAGCAGTATTTTGGGCAGATAGGGCCATTTTTTCCGTAGCAAAGGCATAGATCACCCTTTTTTCCTGTTGCGGCTGCTGCCGATGAGCTAATGTGGTTAGTAACCAATCACCTTGGCTATTCTGAACTACATAGTATTGTAAATGTTTTAACTGTCTAGCAAAAGCTGCAAGGACGGGATTAACCGCTTCTTCCATGACCACGGTTGCCAGTCCGTAATTGACCGCTTCTCGACTTAAAATATGCAGTTGTGCCTTTAATTTCATGGCTAATCATGTCTATAAACTAATCGATGGCGATGACATTCGGCAAGGCCATTTAAAATTGTCGTCGTGAAAAGATGAGGATGGAGATACCCAATAATAGACCAGTATAAACGAGACTGTAGAGGGCATTAGCGATTAAGACATCAGCACTAGGGAGCAAACCATAAACGGCCTCGTTTCTAAAATTCAATCTCTCCAAATCTGGGAGAATTAGATAAATATTTTTGGTGATAGCGAGAATATTGGGATTTTTGCTGATTATACCCAATTGGATCAGATCTTTGCTGATGTGACCCATTAGATAGACCCCAAAAGTCATTAGCGTGGCTAAAATCGAACTGGTAAATACCCCAAAAGCGATCGCCACGGCTGCGATCAGAATTAATTCCAAACCGAGATAGAAAACCGAGACAATCAGGGGTAAAGGTTGAAAAGATACTTTCATCCCCAGCAACATCAGCAGGTAAATCACCAACATTACCCCCAACATCACCGCTAAAACCCCAGACAAACCCAAGTGTTTACCGAGGATAAATTCGGCCCGACTCAGGGGTTTAGGAATCAAAACCAAAATAGTTCTCTTGTCAATTTCCCGATTAATTAGCCCTGTACCCACAAAAACCGCGACAATTACCCCTAATAACCCGATAGCGGCTAATCCCAAGTCAAGAAAGATTTTCTGATGGGTTCCCACCGCAATTTCTGGTAATAAACGCCAAGCGAAGGCCATCAACAAGGCAAAAAACCCGATAAAGTAAAGAATGCGATCGCGAATAACCTCGCGAAAACTGTTAGCTGCGATTGCCCAGATTCTCAGGATGCTGATACCCATAGCCTTTCATCAAAAGAACTCTTGCCAATTAATTATATGTTATGGTCGTGGGTTAACTAATTTTCCCCAAAAAATTAGTTAGTTCATTTGTTATGAATGAAAACCTGAAGTTTAACTTTTAACCCAAAACTCTTTAGATATGCTTTAATTTGGTTGTCAAAACCTCTTTATTTAGGGTTTGCGGCAAAAAGTTTGTTGGTGGGGTTAGGAGTGAGTAGCCGGTCGTCAGGAGTCGGGAGTCGGGAGTTTCAGGCTTTGTTGCCCTGCTTCTTTGTACCAGTTTATGTACTAAAAAAAGAATAAGGCCAGGTTTTTGAATGTCCCAATCCGATTTTCGCAGCATGAACATTGGATTTTAACAGGTCAAAAGTCTTATTTTAAAAGGGTTTTACTATTATTCAGCCAACCCTAATTAGTAGCGTATGTAAGTGTATGTTAACAAAACCTTGGCTAATGGTCAACCTCCCGCAATCCTAAACCCAGAACTGTTCCTAAACCAGGTCTTTCGGCATTAGGAATCTCTTGAGTTGTATCTAAGTTCAGTGATGCGATTGGATCGATTACCGTGGTGGGGACGTTGAGACGTTGAGTAAAATATTCGTCTAGTTGCGCTAAACCGCCCCCGGGACCGGCTAAAAGTAACTGGACAATTTCCATTTCCAGTTCATCACTTTGGTTAAGATAGAAATTAATCGATCGCCGCAATTCATCGGTTAATTCCCCTAAAACCCGCATCAGTGCCGCAATCCCGGCGGTAGTAAAGGTTCTGGAAGCCCCGGTATTGGTGTCAAGACTATCAAAGGCAGTGATCGGGATTGTCATCCCCAAAAGAATCTCAGGACTGCGGGGGGTGGGCAAATTCATCGCCCTGGAAATGGCGTTTTGTAGCTGGAAAGTGCCGATGGGGACAGTGCGGGAAAATTGGGGAACGCCGTCCACCACGATGGCAATTTCCGTGTTATCAAATTCTATATCGACAATAACGGTAGCTTCATTGGAACTAAACTGTCGCAACTGATCGCGAATCGTCCGAATTAGGGAAAAACTATTAATTTCTAGCACATCTACCTGTAATCCTGCCCGTTGCAGGGTTTCCAGATAGGCATCGGTGATCTCCCGACGAGTAGCTACCAGCAAAACCTGCACCTTTTCGATCCCGTCTTCATCCTGAAAGTAGCCCAGTTTTTGGTAGTCGATATCCACTTCCTCCCGCGGATAGGGAAGGTATAAATTAGCTTCATGATTTAAGACCAGATCGCGCAATTCCTCATCGTCCAATTCCGAGGGAATAGGGATAATCCGGATAATTGACTCGCGCATGGGGACAGCAGTAGCGACTCGTTTGCTAGTAATTTTATTTTCCTTGAGGACTTCTTGGATTAATTCCGCTAAAGCGACGGAATCGACGATTTTTCCCTCCTCAAAGATGCCTTCTGGGATATCCGACGAACAACATTTAACTAATTTATAATTTTGTTTCTGTTTGGCGATCTGAACCACGTTAAGACGCTCTGGGGTAATCTCTAACCCAATACCTTGAGTTTTTTTTGTCAATAGCTTCTTAAAAAAACTTACCATAGATTTTCTGGGGCAGCTCTAAGGGAATTGGTGATCAACAAAGCCAATAATCTTGATCTTTTCACCTGATTTTATTTAGTATCGATCAAGGCAGTAAATCAGTCTATAAACGATCCTAACTGGGTAATTTACCCAGAACAGGTGAAAATCGAGGGGGAGAGAAGCTATTTCTGCACTAATATTAACCTGATTATCTGTGTTCAGACCGAGGTTAATCCTAACTGGATAGGAGCAGAGGAAGCAGCTATTGATGATGATATTGTAATCAATTTTGGTGAAAGAACCAAGTCCAAGCTAAAAATTGGCCATTATCCCCCCCTTCTGCTCCACTAGATCAAGTCAGCTTTCCCTAGTTAGAGTACCCAAATATCTCGAGAAAATTCAAATTTTCTCGACACTATTTTTTCTTGACTCCTAGAAATAGGCGATCAAATGCTTCTGACGGGCGTGATTTTCGCGTATAATTAGGAGTTTGCACAGTGACAAAAAAATTTAAGGAGCGAGTTCGATGGCACGAATGTACTATGATGAGGATGCCAACTTAGACTTATTAGCGGGAAAAACGATCGCTATTATTGGTTATGGTTCCCAGGGTCATGCCCACGCATTAAATCTCAAGGATAGTGGCGTTAATGTGATTGTTGGTCTATATCCCGGCAGTAAATCGGCCATCAAAGCCAAAGAAGCCGGTATTCCGGTTTATGATGTGGCCGAAGCCGCTAAAATTGCCGACTGGATCATGATCCTCTTACCAGATGAAGTGCAGAAAACGATTTATCTCAACGAAATTGCGCCGAATTTAAGCGCAGGCAAAGTGTTATCTTTTGCCCACGGCTTTAATATTCATTTTGGTCAAGTGGTTCCCCCGGATAATGTCGATGTGGTTATGGTTGCCCCCAAAGGACCGGGCCATCTCGTCCGTCGCACCTACGAACAAGGTCAAGGGGTTCCCTGTTTATTCGCCGTCTATCAAGATGCTACTGGCCAAGCACGCGATCGGGCAATGGCCTACGCTAAAGGTATCGGTGGCACTCGGGCCGGGGTTTTGGAAACCACTTTCCGTGAGGAGACAGAAACCGACCTTTTTGGCGAACAAGCAGTATTATGCGGCGGTTTAAGTGCTTTAATTAAAGCTGGCTTTGAAACCCTCGTAGAAGCCGGTTATCAGCCCGAATTAGCCTATTTTGAGTGTTTACACGAGGTAAAACTGATCGTCGATCTGATCGTCGAGGGCGGTTTAGCCAAAATGCGCGATAGTATTTCCAATACAGCCGAGTACGGTGACTACACTCGCGGTCCGCGGGTGGTGACAGAAGCGACTAAGGCCGAAATGCGGAAAATCCTCCTGGAAATTCAATCGGGACAATTTGCCAGAGAGTTTGTCCTCGAAAATCAAGCTGGTAAACCGGGTTTCACCGCTATGCGTCGTCAAGAAGCAGAACATTCGATCGAAGAAGTCGGCCAAGATCTGCGGGCGATGATGAGTTGGCTAAAACGCTAGTTCTCTTTTTTTTCGCTGTCGGGTTGGACGCAATCAGGTAATTCTTGCCCTTGCGTCCGTCCCTACACCCCACACCCCACACCCCACACCCTGTCCCCAGGAAAAACTTTTTCAGCAGCTCCTACCTAGTAGATCGCCTCCCGTGATTTGACTAGACCGATCGCCCGTAAACCGGCAATGACACCACAACCGATCACCATACCGACGAGGGAACGAATCAGATTTTCTATGGGAACGATCCCAATTAAAGCGATCCAGACTTCTTCTGGCCAGTTAAAAATCGAGTAGGTAATGGCGACGGCTCCTAAATGGGAGAGGCCGCTGGCGGTCCAGGTACCCCCAAAAATTCCCGCCGCTACTAGGGCTAAATTGCTACCTTTGATCCAATGAGGAAAAAGAGTCCGGGTCGGTAGGATAAATAATACCAAAGCCGACCAATCGACGAAAGCGCCAGCAATAAAGATTCGTGGCGAAATGCCGTTCAGTCCGATCGCCCGGTTAGCGTAGATAAACAGGGGAATCAGAAAAATTAACGTCAATCCTAACCACCAATAACGGCGTTTTTTGCCTAAAACCATCGTTCCCGCGACAAAACTGGCTATAATTGCCCCAAAGACCGAAATAGCGGGAATTCCTGCCGTGTAGGGGGCAAGAAAAGCCCCAATTAAGGACCCAATGCCACTAGCGATCGCACCAGCGATCGGGCCGAGTAACCAACCCAAGAGGGGAAAAACCGCTTGACTGAGGGGCATACTACCGCCGGAAGCGAGGACAATGGAGAAGGGAATAAAAGAAAGGGTAGTGACAATGGCCGCTAAGACAACAATATAGGCGATCGGCGCCCCATCAATAGCGGCACTACTGACAGCTTCTACTTTGCGTTCTTCCCCTTCGGGGATAATATCTAGGGTCATAGTTGCAAGGGTAATTCTAACTTTTCTATCATCCTCTGGTTTTATCCGCTTCGGGCAGTTAATGGTCAACGTTATAAGTAGCTGGTTATAATTAAATTAAAAATGGATTTTAGGTTCGATCCCCCCTGCCCCCCTTGATAAGGGGGGTGCCGATCCCCCCTTAGTCCCCCCTTTAATCCCCCCTTAATAAGGGGGGCATCTGACAACTTTTAACG
>NZ_JAQMSY010000130.1:0-3335 GCF_028329095.1 Microcystis sp. CS-574 | reverse complement strand
GAACAATCGAACATAAATCGATGTTAACGCTTTTTCCCGTCACAGCAGTTCCGGCAAAGTAATTACAAGTTTGAGCCAAAACTATATTCGGTTTTGCCCAGGAAGTACCGACTACCATTGTCAAAGATAGACTAGAAATCAAAATAAATTTTTTCATGGTTGATTTGACATTTTCTGGAGGCTTTTTCTGAGATCATTTTATACTCAATTGAATTGCGGCTAGAACCTGATGGCGACAAAATATTAGTATTTTTTATCTAATTCTCTGTTCCCGCCGAAAAGCGATCGCTAGTTGTCAAATTTAATTTGACTGGAATGTATAACACCCATTTATCTACAGACATTCGTATCATACCAAGAGCCAACCGAACCATAAATATTGATGGTTCTACTCTTGATCACGAAAATCCCCCGTTCAAGAAAACTTAACAATGCCCACCAGCGATCGCAGTTGACAAGACTAAAGCGAGCGCACTGGATGAAAGTATTTCTAAGGCGATCAACAAAGGTTTAAGAATGTGAGGGATTGATGTTACAATATCTCTTGAATAGATATTATTAATTGAAGCTTTCGATAAAGAACGCATATAATAAGCCAATAAAAATAAAAAGGTGCGTTAATTGCACCCTAAGCGATTGGCGAGCGCTCTGAAAGTCCTTATCGGTCTGATTGGCGTGCGACAATGATCGCCACAATTTCCGACTATAATAAAGAACCAGCAACTCTCAATGATTACGAATTTCACTGAATGCCAACGGTCATTAGAATTGGACATTTTCGGTTTCACTTCTATTCCGATTAAGGTTCCGAACCGCTACATATTCATGTACGTTCTCCTGATGGTGAATGTAAATTTTGGCTTGAACCGATAATCATTTTAGCTTCCAATCGTGGTATTCCTTCCCATGAGCTACGGGAAGTAGAGAGGCTAGTTTATAAAAATCAAGACCTTTTAAGGAGTGCTTATCGTGATTTCCACAAACATTAATCCTATAATGACTGTTGAGCCTGCCGCCATTCGAGCCTGGGCAGAAGAACGCATGATATACGTTGAACTCAGTGATGGACGTATTATCGGTTTTCCTAGTGATCGCTTCCGTATTTTGAAACAAGCAACGAATGAGCAATTGGCGGCGGTTAAGGTTGAAGTCAACGGCTATGCTCTACGGTGGGAAGAATTAGATGAGGATATTACCGTTCCGGGGATTGTCGCTGGTCATTTTCAGTTACCGCCTTTCTAATCTGTTTTGATAGTTCAAGCAATTGTAGGATGAGTTGGCGTAGGCGATCGCGGTTTTAAAGTTTAATTAACAACAAGATTAACAAGAAGAGGGCGATCGCACTGGATGAAAGGGTTTCTAAGGCGATCGCCAAAGGTTTAAGGATGCGAGGGATTGATGTTACAATGTCTTCAGAGAAAGAGCTAATGGGGGTTTCTGATGAGGAACAGTTAGCTTATGCTTTATTGCAAGGCCGAGTTATTTTCACTTTTGATGATGGCGATCGCTGATGCTTCTACGCGCTGGGCTAACATCTCCAATATTATAGGTGTTTTTGCTTTATGAAAAATCAGTTATTAAAATTAGCTTTTGAAGTAGAAATTGAAGAAGGGGAGCAACTCAATCTTCCCAGTTCTATTGTGCAAGGAATTGGTAAAGGGAAGTGGGTGATTACTATTCAGCCCAAAACCTTAGTTAGCGATCGCCTTCATTCTTCTTTTCTGAATAGTTATGCCTCAGAAGACGAAGGTTTATATGACGATTATTAAAGGAGGTGAGTTCTGGGTTGCCAAAATTCTATTTACTGATGGTACATCATCAAAAAAAAGACCTGTGTTGATTCTTTGGGTTGATGGAGATGACGTGATTGTAACGGCTGTAACCTCAGCAATGCCCCGAACACAAACAGACATATTATTAAAAGATTGGGCCAATAGTGGTTTGAGGGTTCCCTCTACTGTACGTTTATCCCGTCTTGATTGCTTGGAAAAAAACTTACTGCTTGCTAAATTGGGAAGGATTTCAAACGAAGATGCTGTCTATCTACTTAGAGCTTGGGACGATTATATTAAACTCAATTTTAGGTGATCGCAGCTTCTAAGGCTAAAATGATCGCGGTTTTAAAGTTTAATTAACAAGAAGACGGCGATCGCCCTGGATAAAAGTGTTTCTCAGGTGATCGCATTTTTTGGGAACGTAGAATATCGGACAAAATATCTACAATTAAGGTTTGAGTTTTTAACGATAATAAGCCTAATTCACGTTGAATCAATGAAAATCGAAGTGTTACCAAATGATCAAGTTTGATGGCTGACGATTTGTGAAGACCGCTGATCATAAAATCTGGATTTTGGGGGTTCAGAATAATATCTGTATGAAGGGGATTTTCGGGAATACGACTGGTGATCAGAGCAAAGATAATATGTTGATAGTTTCCAATTTGATTGGTTAGGCAATAAGCGGGACGAACTTTACTGGAAGATAAATCGTCGAAGGGGAATTGAATTAATACGATTTTACCCTTCATCGCTTACAGGTTGTCCATCATTAAGGGTATAAATATCTTCTTCGGGATCGTGCAAAAAAGCAAAGCTAGGGTTATGGCCAACCACATCTAGCCAGTTTTTTTCGTTTAGTTCATCCTCCGACATCAAAAGAATGACGCGCACAAATCGAGCTTTTTCCTGGGGAATGGGGTGATCGAGTTGAATTTGCCCTTGGGTATTAAGGATACCAGTGGTTTCAATCGCACGCATAGTAAAGTATAAAGGGGGCGATTCGATTCTAACATTAAAAATTATGGAAAGTGGAAGTAGCTTCAGCGATCACGGTTTTAAAGTTTAATTAAGATAAAAGTGTTTCTAAGGCGATCACCAAAGGTTTAAGAGTGCGAGGAATTAATGTTACAATGTCTTCAGAGGAAGGACTGATTGGGGTACGACAATGACCGCCACAACTCCCAACAATATTGGCGATAAATAACGGTAGGATGTGTTAGCGTAGAGTAACGCATATAGAAACACAAAAGGCGCGTTAAGAAACGCACCCTACAAGATCGGCGATCACAATGCAAAATCGGCGATCACTGCATATTGATTAATTAAGCGAGAAATAAGGGACTTGCGCTTTGATAATGTACCATTTAGGGCTGGTCTTATTCTTCTACAGAGCGATTGTCTGGCTGGGATATTATTCCGGCGTTGCATAATAGAGATATGAATGGAGGAAATCAAAATGCAATGCCCTGAATGCAAATCTACCCATATCCGTAAAAATGGCATCAATAAACAAGGTAAACAAAATCATATTTGTGTAACCTGTGGCCGTCAATTTAT
>NZ_JAQMSY010000129.1:0-6449 GCF_028329095.1 Microcystis sp. CS-574 | reverse complement strand
TGACTTCGTTTCTCAGGAATTGAGAGCGGCGGAAGACCCGGAATTTGAAACCTTCTACACTAAAAATATTCTGCTTAACGAAGGTCTGAGAGCTTGGATGGCTCCCCAAGACCAACCCCACGAAAACTTTATCTTCCCTGAAGAAGTATTACCTCGCGGTAACGCTCTCTAAAGATGGCAAGAAAATTTACTGATTAGAGGGAAGGGTGATTTAACTTCACCCTTCTTTTTTGTTGATTAACGCACCGCAAGCACTACTACTCATTTTCTGGATACCCCTGTAAGATAAACTAGAGAATTTCTTGGAGATAAAAACAATGTTTCGCCAAATTTTATTATCTAGTCTCGGTTTGTTGCTAATTTATCCTCTAGGGAGCGAGCCAGCAGCGGCCAGAACCACGAGAATTAATTGTGAAAGTCAAAGCGGTCGAACTACTCGCTGTCCCGTCAACGCTAGATGGGCCCAAGTCAGATTAATCCGCACTCGCTCCGCTGCTCCCTGTGAGGGTAATTGGGATTTCGAAAACGGCAATATTGTGGTGAGAAATGGTTGTCGGGGCGAGTTTGAGGTACGCACCGACGACCATCACGGTAATTCTGGTGGCGGTTGGGACGGTAATGTTTATGAAGAATTTCGCCTCCCCAATATCGGTCGTTTTGTCGTCGATCGCCGCAGTTATTATGATAGTGGCAGAATTAGAGAATTTGATGCGATCGTTAATGGCAGTCGCGAGCGTTGGTGGGCCAATTGTCGTGGTGGCGAACTCGGCAGCGGTAGTCGTCGTATCCGCTCATCCCGGGAAATCGATCGAGTAGTGGACTTTGTTTGTGAGGATCGGGGTTAAATATAGAAACCAAAACCCTATCTAAAACCTTTTGAAGTTACTTATTTATATAGCCAGATAGCTAAAATGAGTAACTTTTACTGAAGATAGATTTTAAGAACGTTATCAGGTAAGCTAAGATGCACTTTAACCGCCTATGCTTAGATTACCTGAATTTCTCCCAATCTCTTGACTTGCCTCGAATAGTGGCTTGAGAAAACTAAAATCCTTAAGATAGCTGCTGTAAGAAACCCGTTTTCTTGATCTGCTGCTACAATTCAAGTAGATTGGAGGAAAATATATGGAGCCGGCAAACACCTTAGATGCTCTAATGCTCAAAACTATCATCAAGGAAAGCGTCCGCGAAGTTATGCGGGAAGAATGGTTTAAATTCTTCGAGATGCTGATTCCCTATGTTGATGATATAGAACAGGCTGACATAGAAGCAAACTTTAATCCTGTTGATTACAAAGACGACGGCTTCGTTGATATTACAGACTGGTTTAATCGTGAAGATCAGGATCAGTAGATCAGCCAATAAATTTTTGGAGAAACTAGATGCCAATAGCCGAAAATCTGTTTTGACTAAAATTAGTATTCTCAAAACCTGCCTTGAAACTCAAAACGTTTATCCCCCTGAAGAACTTGATATCAAAAAACTTAAAGGTGAGTTAAAAGGATTCTCCAGAATTCGTGTTGGCAAAATGCGAGTTATTTTTGAAATCGGCAAGGAGACAGACGAAATCTTTATTTATGAGATTAACTTTAGAGGCAATATTTACGATTAATTAAGCGATTGGCAACGTTCGGATTTACCAATTATTTTCGATACTTCTTTCCGCAGCCATCTAACTTTCATGGGTTAATTTAGCAAATACTGCTTCTTCTTTGTTAGCAAAGTCTCCAACTTCTACTGGGGCAACTGCTTTCTTAATTTTCTCGCCAGCAGCCAGAATAATCACGCGCTCTGGACGATTACTAGACTTCTGACATAATTAACTCTTGAGAGTTCAAAAATGGGAAAATAGGGATGAAGTTGCCTAAAATATCTTTATACTTAGTTCTCCTGACTACTGACTACTGGCTCCTCTCTCTGAGGATTACCGGTCACTGATTACTGATTACTGATTACTGATTAGAGAATACCTGCGTTAGAAAGACCGAGAACCAGTCCCGCACCGAGAATATGGCCAAAACTCATGGTAGCCAATAATTCCGGCAGACCGAAGCTTTTTTTCGAGGCTAACTGCGGTAAGGGTAAAGCAGGGCCGGCCCCGGTATTTTGGATGGCAAAATAACCGATAACGAAGGCTACTAGGTTAGCTAAGGTCATGGTAATCCCGACGGATAAATTCCAGGGAATGGTTTGAGCAGTGGCTAAAAGTAAGGTGGAAGGGATCATTGGCACTCCAGTCTTGATAAGATTTTGTTAATCACAGGGCATTATAAAAAGCTCTTGACCCGAAACTGCTTTTTGTTTGAATACTTAACAGTTTTTGTAACGTTTTGTGAATAAGATTAAATGCGAATTAAAATTTGCGGCATTACCCAACCAGACCAAGGACAAGCGATCGCTAATTTAGGAGCTACGGCCTTAGGTTTTATCCTCGTACCAAGTTCGCCTCGTTACGTCAAAATCGAGCAAATTAATGCTATTACCGCCGCTATACCCGACAAAATTGATTTTATCGGGGTTTTTGCCGACGAGCAACCCGAAATTATTCAGCAAATAATTATTAAAACCCCCTTGACAAGTGTGCAGTTACATGGTATGGAATCTCCCGAATATTGCCAAAGGTTGCGGCAATTATTACCCGACCGGGAAATTATCAAGGCTTTGCGGATCAAAGACAGAGAAAGTTGGGAAAAGTCGGCAATTTACTTCAATAGCGTCGATACTTTACTTTTAGATGCCTACCATCCCCAATTACTCGGCGGTACGGGACATACCTTAGACTGGCAAGCCTTAGCCAGTTTTTCGCCCCCCTTGCCCTGGTTTCTCGCCGGAGGACTCAACCCCGATAATATTGGTGAAGCTTTAACCAGGCTGCACCCCCAGGGTATTGATGTGTCTAGCGGCGTTGAGCGATCGCCTGGTGATAAAGATCTCAAAAAAGTCGCCCTCTTGCTAGAGCGACTGCAAAAAATCAGGGATCAGTGATCAGTTAGAAGGTTTTGGGTGTTGGGGTTTTAGTTGAATTCCCCCATTTCCCCATTGCCCTGACTAGAAGAAATTAGGTTTATGACGGATCAGGTTAAGATACTCCTCGCGGGTTTTCTGCTCGTCTTGGAAGACTCCTAACATGGCGCTGGTGACGGTCCAAGATCCCGGTTTCTGCACCCCGCGCATCACCATGCACATATGGGTTGCTTCCATGACTACCGCAACCCCTTGGGGGTCGAGAATTTCTTGAATCGCTTCGGCAATCTGACGGGTGAGGCGCTCTTGGACCTGTAAACGACGGGAATACATTTCCACAATGCGGGCCAATTTACTTAATCCGACCACCTTTTGGTTAGGAATATAGGCAACGTGGGCCCGACCCATGAAGGGTAACATATGATGTTCACAGAGACTAAAGAAGTCAATATCGCGCACTAATACCATCTCATTATGACCTTCATCGAAGATCGCACCATTAACGAGGGTTTCTAGGGATTGTTGATAGCCCTGGGTGAGAAACTGCATCGCTTCGGCCACCCGTTTGGGGGTTTTTAATAAACCTTCTCTTTCGGGATCTTCTCCCACCGAGATCAGGATATTTCTGACCGCATCCATCATCTGTTCTTTGTTTTCGTCGGAAGTCGGATGAATTTGAGCGGTTTTGCCATTGTGGGTGTTGCGATCGGGGCGAGTGGTCACGCGTGCTTGGATAGCGTCGGTTAGATTACCGTTTAAACCGTTAGAAGAAGCTATGGTCATAATGAGGATGCCTGTAGGCGAATTGATTGATAAATAGAAGTATTTCGGGTTATAATGCCCCCGCACTGGGCATAATGGTCATCGTTTCCACTACGGCCTGTTTGGGCAGTAACACCGCTTGCAGAATGGCCTGAGCGATGATATCCGGGGTTAACATGGCCGAGCGATCGAAATCTGCTTTGACGCTATCGCTGTCCCAGATGGGAGTATTGACAGCCCCGGGGATGATAATCGTGATGCGAATGGCGTTAGCCCGCTCCTCGATCGCTAAAATGCGAGAAAATGCCACTAATCCCGCTTTGCTGACACTATAGGCCCCCCAATCAGGAAAAAAATTATCGGCGGCGATCGAGGAAACGTTAATGATCGTGCCTCCTCCCTGTTGACGCATAGCAGGTAAAATTCCTTGCACACACTGATAAACACTGGTTAAATTCAGATCGATCACCCGCTGCCAGTCTGACAAAGGTGTGTCAGCTAAGGGATTTGTGTAACCCATGCCAGCATTATTGATCAGGATATCGATCGGTCCGGATTCTTGGGCGATTTTAGCGATACTAGGAGCTACTTCCGGGATATCTGCCAAATCTAAGGGGTAAGCTTGGGCTGATACGCCTAAATCTGCCGCCATTGCCGCCACGGTTGCCAATTTTTGCTGATCGCGACCGATTAAAACCAGATTAATTCCCGCCTTGGCGAAAGCGAGGGCGGTTTCTTTGCCGATGCCGCTACTGGCTCCGGTGATCAGCGCTCGCTGTTGACGAATAACAGAGTTCATGGTATAGTTTGAAATCTCTTAATTCTTGGTAGTTAGGGCAAAATTTTGGCGGTTAGGGGGACCCTAGAAAGTTTTAAGGGAGTTGGGTTAGATCGGAGCAATTTTTCTCGCACCAAAATTGCTGCGGCCCACCCAGGCGGGGGGAAGCATTGACTATCAGGTAGGTTCAAGATTAAGAATCGTTACAAAATTTTACCTAGCCAATTATAGCACTGTTAAGTCAGGGATCACTAATCTTTGTGTATATTCAGATATCTAACCAGCGAGGGAAAAAAGCGGACTGGTGGGCAAGAATTCTTGAGGCTGCCTTGAAACTCCCTCCCCCCGCGCTGAAAACTACTCACCGGAGGAGATGGCAGCGGTGGGTTGAGTGCGATTGACAATCACCACTCGATCGCCGACAACGGGACTTCTAGCGAGGAGAATTCCTTCATTATCCTTCATTTCCAAGCGGCGAAAATCGAGACTTTGGCAACGTTGAAAAATCGAATTAGCCAATTTATCCTGTTGTGATGCCTCGAGACTATACCAATTATCGCCCAAAATAACTACTAGACGACTAGCCAAAAAGTCCGCTTCTATAGTAGAAATAATCCCGGTGGGATAACGAGTAGTTAAATCGGTAATTTCCTCCTGAATAGCTGCGACTAAACTTTGTTCGGGAGTTAATCGTGGTTTTGCTTTAGTAATCGGGACGGGAATCGGTGCCTCTGGTGCGGTTAATTCTGGGGGGGTTTCGATAATTTCCCCGGCTGCCGGTGGGGGACTAGAGACAACTTCGGGCATATTTTCGGCAATTTCCGCCGGATTTTTCGGTAAACTGATCACGGCTACTAAGAGGATAGTGACTAAACTTCCTGTTAACAAGCCGGTGATTAACCAATCGGGAATTTTTTCGCTAATTCCTGCCGGTAAAAGTCGGCGAATTTTGTTCAAAATTGCCGTCCACCACCCTTCCACCTGCTCGAAATCTGGTAAAATATCGTCGATTCCCTCGGCTGCTTCGATGGGAGAATCTGGGGTTAAACTTTGCTCAACTCCGGCGAATTCGTCTGGTTTTAAAGCAGCGGCTAACTGTCGCGTTGAGTTAAGAAGATTATCAATAGCAACTTTTGGGGGTAACACTATACCCGTTCCCGTGTTAAGTTGGGAAACGATCGAATTTAACTGCTCGATCGCCTCTTGTAGTCGGATCACCGTTTCTGCTTGGCTGAAATTCTCTCGCTCATTTGGTTGAGTCATAATCTTTCTTAACTCGCTGCCATTCTTTTTCAAAATATCATTCTATGCGCCGTTTTCTCAGTTTTTTAACCAGTATTTTCCTTGTCTTCCTAACTGCTTGTGGTAGTGTCACTCCCCCCCAAGAATTTGCCCCCCCTGGAGAAATCGTCACCAAAGCCCTTTTATTACAATTTCGTCACACATCCGATCGCCTTAGTCAATCTTTACAGATCGAGGAGCCGCAGGTAAAAATTGCTAAAATTAATGTCACCAGTCTGGAACCGATTTATGTGGGTAATTTGCCCGCTTATCACTTGCAGGGAGATTACGATCTAACTCTACAATTGCCCCATCAAAAAGATACCAAACAACACAACAATTTTGATCTTTATTTACAAAGACAGATCGAGGGGAAAACTTGGCGTTTACTCGAAGAAGTTGCCTCCCAATGGCGCAGCTATTTAGTGAGATAAGCGGAAAAAGCCCGGGGATTTTGCTAAGTAGCTGGTTATAATCAAATTGAAGATAGATTTTGGGTTCGATCCCCCCTGCCCCCCTTGATCTATCCCTTATAGGGATCTTTCTTAACAATTTTTGCAGTAAGCACTCCAACCCTTATCCTGACTTGATTTCAGTTTTTTCTTTGTCAGTAAGGGTGTCAACAAGGAATATTACAAATTGTTAACCGAGTCTTGAAAGCCTT
>NZ_JAQMSY010000128.1:0-14710 GCF_028329095.1 Microcystis sp. CS-574 | reverse complement strand
GGCGGTTATCATAATTTTTTACCTCATGAACTTTGCACTGTACGGTGTTAGAGGTATCATGCAGATTCAGTTAGAGTATTATTTGTTATTAGCGGCGGCTTTATTTTGTATCGGAATTTATGGTTTAGTCACCAGTCGCAATGCTGTCCGGGTTTTAATGTCGATCGAATTGATGCTCAATTCTGTTAACATTAACTTAATGGGTTTTTCCAACTATCTTGACCCCGCTAATATCCGAGGCCAAATTTTTACTATTTTCGTGATTACCGTAGCGGCAGCCGAGGCAGCCGTGGGTTTAGCGATTATCCTGACTATCTATCGTAACCGCGACACCATCGATATGGAACAGTTTAATCTGCTCAAATGGTAAGCTTTTAAATATTTACCCCCCCTCTCCCTTTTTTGGGGAGAGTTTTTTTTGGCCAATTTTCCCTGTTTGTACGGTGTTAAATGTTTGAAATTTCAAGAGTTTGTAAAGATTTAAGGGATTAAAACTAGATCCGATTAACAGGATTAAATTATGATAAGAAGAGATGTTATAGTGTGTATTTCCTCTTCGTAAATTTACTAAGTTGTAAATCTTTTGATCACTTCTATTTGAATACCAACAAATAAGGAGAAAAATTAAAAACTCATCCTATCCTATCAATCATAGTTGGCTTCAATATAACTAATTCATAACTGGGTTTTATAAGTCGGATTTGGTATCAATTGTCCTTTAGGTAGTGTTCCAAACCTAGGACTAAGCTAACTTGTGGATAGGATGTACAATTAGTATTCATATCTTGATTCAGCAACGCCATTTTCTATACCTTTTAAACAGGATTTCCAGCTTTTTTCAAATCGATGATACACTCCCGCTGCTACCTCCTGTCCCCTGAATCATCCCGCAGTTTTATATTTTCTTTAGAGATGGGCTGTCCTAAAACCTGCTCAGAGCGGCCAAAAGTCAGAAAATAGAAATAAAGGTGCGATTAGAGAACTTGAGTAGCGATCGCACCTGTCAGCCGCCATTGGAGAAAGATAAAGTTATGGCAGATAACTACAGAAGTCGCATTGTTACCCAAGGTACCCAACGCAGTCCCAATCGGGCCATGTTAAGAGCGGTAGGTTTTGGGGATGAGGACTTTAGCAAACCCATCATCGGCATCGCTAACGGATTTAGCACCATTACCCCCTGCAACATGGGAATTAATGATTTAGCAATGCGTGCCGAAGCAGCCACCAGATTAGCGGGGGGAATGCCGCAACTTTTCGGGACTATCACCATTAGTGACGGGATTTCCATGGGAACAGAAGGGATGAAATATTCTCTCGTTTCTAGGGAGGTAATCGCCGATTCCATTGAAACCGTCTGTAATGGTCAAAGTCTCGATGGAGTCCTCGCTATTGGGGGTTGTGACAAAAATATGCCGGGGGCAATGATTGCCATGGCCCGGATGAATATTCCCGCTATTTTCGTCTATGGTGGCACGATTAAACCGGGGCGCTACAAAGATTGCGATTTAACCGTAGTCAGTTCCTTTGAAGCCGTGGGACAGTACAGCGCCGGTAAAATCAGTGAAGAAGACCTCATCGGGATCGAACGCAACGCTTGCCCCGGCGCCGGTTCCTGTGGTGGAATGTTTACTGCTAATACCATGTCTTCCATTTTTGAAGCCATGGGGATGAGTTTACCCTACTCCTCGACCATGGCCGCCGAAGATGAGGAAAAAGCCGATAGTACCGAAGAATCGGCCAAGGTTTTGGTCGAGGCGGTTAGAAAACAGATTCTCCCTAGCCAAATTTTGACCCGTAAAGCCTTTGAAAACGCCATTTCGGTAATTATGGCGGTGGGAGGTTCCACTAACGCTGTCCTGCACCTTTTAGCCATTTCCCGCACCATCGGGGTAGAATTATCGATCGATGATTTTGAAACCATCCGCCAGCGTGTACCGGTTATCTGCGACCTTAAACCCTCCGGGCGTTACGTTACCGTGGATCTGCATAAAGCTGGCGGTATTCCCCAAGTGATGAAAATTCTCCTGGTTAATGGTTTACTACACGGGGATGCTCTCACCATTAGCGGTCAGACTATCGCCGAGATTTTAGCCGATATTCCCGACCAACCGCCCTCAGGCCAAGATGTTATCCGTCCTTTTAGCAATCCTGTCTATAAAGAGGGTCATTTAGCCATTTTAAAAGGAAATCTGGCCACAGAGGGGGCTGTGGCCAAAATTAGCGGCGTGAAAACTCCGGTCATCACCGGGCCCGCGCGGGTGTTTGAGTCGGAAGAAACCTGTTTAGAGGCAATTTTAGCCGGAAAAATTCAAGCCGGGGATGTGGTGGTTGTCCGTTACGAGGGACCAGTAGGCGGACCGGGTATGCGGGAAATGTTAGCCCCCACTTCGGCAATTATCGGCGCCGGTTTAGGGGATTCCGTGGGATTAATTACCGATGGTCGTTTTTCCGGGGGAACCTATGGCATGGTGGTCGGTCACGTCGCTCCGGAAGCGGCGGTGGGTGGTACAATTGCCCTAGTAGAGGAAGGAGATCAAATCACTATTGATGCTCGTCAGCGTCTCTTGCAGTTAAATGTATCGGAGGAAGAATTAACCCGTCGTCGTCACCATTGGCAACCGCGTCCCCCACGCTATAAAACGGGAATTCTCGGCAAATTCGCCAAGTTAGTCTCCTCTAGCAGTCTCGGCGCTTTAACAGATCTGAATCTGTTCTAAAAGTATAACTAGGGTTTGCGGCAAAAAGCTTTTCGGTGGTGGCAGGGTGTGGGGTGTGGGGTGTAGGGTGTGGGGTTTTATCGATTTTCAGGTGGTCAACTACCTAATTTTCAGGGAAAAAGCACCCACTGCTCACCCAACACTCCCACTGATAACTGATAACTGATAACTGATAAGACTGACGAACCTAATTACTATAGATTAATGACTATGACCTATCTACTTACTGTCTATCGAGCGCTCGAATGCCGTCCAGATACCTATCGGGACTGGTATGACCAAGGCAATATTTTAAGAGAAAGAATGGACTATTTGGGAGCCTTAATCAGCTACGAAAAAGCCTTAGAATATTATCCAGATGATTATTGGGCATGGTACAAAAGGGGTATGATACTAGAAGACTTGGGAATGTATGAAGAAGCGGCTGCAAGTTACTCTAACGCTGCACAGGTAAAGGATGATAACTATTGGGCTTGGTACGATCAAGGTTGTGTTTATCTACAGGAATTAAAAGACTACGAAAAAGCGATCGCTTGTTTTCAACGGGCCCTAAGTCATAGTCCGGGGGACTATTGGGCAGCCTACCGGCAAGGGGAGGCCTATCGATTGCTCAAAAACTACGAACGCGCTATCACTTTCTATGATCTGGCCTTGGGGGCGCGACCCCGGGATTATTGGGCCTGGTATCGACGTGGCGACGCTTTCCGGGATTGGGGCAATCCCCAAGAGGCTTTATTTAATTATCGTACCGCCCTCGATATCCGACCGCAAGATTACTGGTCCTGGTATCAACAGGGTGTGATCTTACAAGCATTACAGCGTTTACCAGAAGCGATCGCCTGTTATGAAGAATCGTTAAAAATCGATCAAGATGATCGCTATGCGTGGTATAATGCCGCCTGCTGTTATGCCGCCCTCGGTCAACAAGAAAAAGCGATCAACTGTTTACGCGAAGCTCTAGACATAGAACCGGATATATGTGGCGAATTAGTGCGTGATAACTTTGTTTTCGATGGTTTAAGGCAAAATGAAACCTTTAATGACCTCTTGAGTTGCTATTCCCCCAGCTAAAGTCTTTTTGCAGCACCTAGGGTTTGCTGAAAGGGTTTGTCGTGGGGTGTGTGGGATTTTAGGCATTTTCAGGGAAAAAGTGCCTAAAACTTCCCCCGGATTGCTCCAATATCTAGCACTTTTTTGATGGCAAAAAAGCCTAAAAATATTAGCCAACAAGGTTTTTAGATTTATTCAGCCAGTTTGGATTAGCTACAATTGCAATTAGAGAAAAATTATTGAGAATCCTATGCGAGAACTAGACAGAGACAAAACCATCGAACAACTGAACGAAATCATGGAATTTGAACTAGCGGGAGTTGTCCGTTATACCCACTATTCCCTGATGGTGACAGGTCCCCATCGCATCCCCATCGTCCAATTTTTCCAGACTCAGGCCACGGAGTCCCTCACCCACGCGCAACAAGTTGGGGAAATTCTCACCGGTTTAGAAGGTCATCCTAGCTTAAAAATTGCCCCCATCGAGGAAAGCTATGAACATAATATCAAAGCAATCTTGAGTGAGAGCCTCAATCATGAGAAAAAATCCCTTGATTTGTACAAAGCACTCCTAGAAACCGTCGAAGATGCCAGTATTTACCTAGAAGAATTCGCTCGCGGTATGATTGGACAAGAAGAATTACACAATCTGGAAATTCGCAAGATGCTGCGGGATTTTGCTTAAGCTAGGATCAAAGCTAGAGTTTATCGACTAGCTTATGAATCTCAGTTCCGCTTTACCCACTTTTATTATCACTCTCCGGGAAGGTTTCGAGGCCGCTTTAGTGGTGGGAATTGTCCTCGCTTGTTTACAAAAATCCGGTCGATCGCAACTTAACTCATGGGTGTATCGTGGTATTGGTGCGGGAGTAGTGGCTAGTGTTTTGGTCGGTGTTTTGCTAGGGGGAATCCTTTTGCAAGTGGATGCCTCTCCTAGTCCATTCGTACCAATGATCAAAGAATTATTGGCCGCCACTTTTGGACTGATTGCCGTTTTGATGTTGAGTTGGATGTTAATTTGGATGACTCAACAGGCCAAATCTTTGAAATCTGAGGTAGAAAGTGCGGTAAAAGCGGGTTTAAAAGCGGAAAATGGGGCAGGAAAAGCGATTTTTCTGCTCGTTTTTATCGCTGTCTTGCGGGAGGGATTTGAAACTGTCCTCTTTATCCTGGCCCAATTCCAAAAAGATTGGCAGATACAAACCTTCGGTGCGATAGCGGGGTTAAGCGTCGCAACCTTGTTGGGAACTCTCCTATTTGCGGGGGGAGTAAAAATTAATATCCGTCTCTTTTTCCAAATTATGGGGACTTTCCTCCTCTTAATCGTTGCGGGATTACTCATCGGTGTTTTGAAACATATCGACGCAGGAATCAGTCTTTTAAGTGAAATTGACCCTTTTTATCGCAATTTCTGTCCTTCTCTCCCCTCCTCCTGTCTTCTCGGTTTTCAAGTTTGGGACGGTTCCCAAATTTTGAGCGATCGCACTTTCCCCGGACTCCTCCTCAAATCCCTGTTTGGTTATCGTCAAAACCTCTATATCAGTCAAATTGTTGCCTATATCCTCTTTTTACTGCTTATCGGTGGCCTCTATTTCCAAAGCTTACGACAACGTCCTCAAACAGTGACCAGTAAACAGTGATCAGTAAACAGTAAACAGTGACCAGTAAACAGTAAACAGTAATCAGTAAACAGTGAAAAGATGGCAAGAAACTGCTATTTAATACTGCTCACTTAACACATACTGCTCACTTAAAACTCAAATCTGATAACTTACCCACTGATAACTGATAACTTACCCACTGATAACTGATAACTGATAACTGATAACTGATTATGACTACTTGGCAATGTGACGGTATCCCTAAAGATGGTAAAACTTATCCGCAAGCGACTGCGGGGGGTCATGAACCCTGCGAAAATACTACTCCTGATTGTCCTATCTGTGGCCTGCCTAGGGAAGCGATGGATCCCGTCACAACGACGGTTAAAACCACAGTTGTCGTCTCCCCGGGGGGTACAACTAGAGTCGGCCAAAAATCTAACTGGTTACTTCCCTTCGCTTTGATAATTACCGCTTTAACCGCAGGTTTAGGGGGTTGGAGTCTATTGCAAATGGTGATTCCCAAACCCGATACTTCCCAAGTTACACCAGAAGAAACCCCAGACAAGCAAACCGAGGCAACTTTTGTGAGTAATACGGCTAAAAATCCCGATTTATTTAGCCAAGGTGAGAAAATACTGCTTAATTCCACTCCTAACAAAGAAAAAGGCGCAGCGGCCTTTAAAAAGGAAGATTGGGCAAATGCGATCGCATCTTATCAACTAGCAGCCACTCCCCAAGCAAACGATCCAGAAGGCAAAATCTATTACAATAACGCCAAAGCTAGACAAAAAGGTAATCAAAAGACTATAGCCGTTGTTGTCCCCATCGCTAACGACCCCAACAGCGCCAAGGAAATTCTCCGAGGTGTGGCCAGGTATCAAGAGGAGTTTAATAATTCTAATCTGGGTAATCCTTTGGAAATAGTCATCGCTAATGATGGCGGTGGGTTACAATCAAAAGCGATAGCCGATGATCTGATTCAATCCGGTCAAGTTTTGGCAGTTATGGGCCACGGAATCGATCCTTTTAGTCAAAAAGCGATTGAAAGTTACGAAAAAGAAGGATTAGCGATTCTTTCTCCCCTGACTACCCGTGTTAGTCAAACGGGAAAATCAACCCTGAAAACTATTCCCCTTGACGATAAATCTCAGGAAGTTTTCGGTAGTTATCTGGAAGCAGTGGCCAAAACTTTGGCTAATTATGCTAGTCAGCAAGAGAATTCTCCGTCAGTGGTTCTTTTTTATAATTCCGATAGTCCCTATAGTCAAAAATTAAGGGATTCCTTTGCTAAAGCAATAAAGCAACCGGGAGGCAAGATAGTTAAGGAAATAGACACCACCAAAGCCAATTTTAACGCTAAAACCGCCATAGATCAGGCAAAACAAGCCGGCGCTAAGGTGGTATTTTTGGCCCTCAGTAAAGATGGCGATCGCATCGATCAAGCCGTGGCTATTGCCCAAGAATCGTCTGGAATGCTCTTATTAGGCGGAAATGAACTTTATACACCCGATATCCTCATTCAAGGAGCGGATAGCATCGACGGATTAGTTCTAGCAGTACCTTGGAGTTTCCAAGCAACGGATCCTTTTGCCAAAGATGCGCTGAAAAGTTGGCGCGGTCGCGTCAGTTGGCGTACTGCTACCGCCTACGATACCATGAAAGTATTAGGAGAAGCGATCGCTAAAAGTTCTGACCGTGCTACTGTAGTCGAAACTTTAAATCGAGGAATCACCTTGCAGGGAAACACCACGGATTTTAACATTTTTAACCAAGTTCCCCTAGTACGCGCTAATCGCGGCAATGAGGGGCCAAAGGGTTCTCAATATCAGTTCGATCCTATCTAAAATAGATAATGTGATGTCGAGGAGTAGAATCAAGTCTAATTTTATGAATAATATCTTACCCATCCTAGCTTTATTAATGTCGGTGTCGGGAATTGCCGTATCTTTGGGACGGGAGGAAGTCCGATGTCATCTCGGTTTAGAATCGGCAGCTTGTCCCCAGGAAGAAGAAAAAACCAGCGAAGACACCCCCACAACTACCCGGGAATCTCCCCCCGCAACTACCCCCGCAACTACCCCAGAATCTCCCCGGATAGAAAAAACTCCCGCAGAAACTACCCGCAATAGCGAAGCTTCCCCCGAAGTTTCCCCGTCTCCTGAAAGCGAAACTCCAGTGGAATTCACTCCTATCCCAGAAAATAACCCCAGTCCAGAAGTACTCCCCGAAAATCCCCCCACCCCGGAAACCAAAGCGGTGGAAAAAACTCCAGATGCAGAAAAAAGTCCCGATGTCAATCCATCTAAAGATGGAGAAACTGAAAGTATTCCATTAGAAGTTATTCCCCCCGCACAGTAAAATCCGACAAAATCAATTTCTGGCTGAGGATAGGAACTCATGCACTCATGGAAGAAGTAGTTAGATATGTGTAATTAATTGTATCTAGCTACTTAATTTTTCTGCAGCTGTTGCTGATTAGGTAAAAACTATTTACTTTTAGTCAAAATTAATTAACTTCTAACCCCGGAATGCTTAACTGTTCAGTTTTTGGCTGTGTTTCCCCCAGATAATCCCCTTGCAACATATTAATTAAACAGCCACCAAGATGATAGGCCATATTCACGGGAACCGCGTTACCAATCTGTCGATATTGAGAGGTTAAATTACCGGTAAATTGCCAATCATCGGGAAAGGACTGCACTCGTGCATATTCTCTCACAGTCAAAGGACGAGTTTCTTGGGGATGGCATCTTTCTGTTTGGGTTTGTGCCGGACTACAGGTAATAGTTAAAGCCGGTTCATCCCAAGATAATCTTTTAGCATATCCTGTCCGTCCGCCGTGATTTTTGAGACTATTTTTCATATATTCTTTTTGAATATCCATCGGCAAATTCCGCCAATTTCCTCCTGGGGGAACTAAGGACATAATCTCTTTTTTTCTTTCTTTATATTCTACTCCTAGAGAAGTTGGACAATTCTCTAAGGCTTTTTTCAGAGAAATAGTATAATTTTTATATTGGGGAAAAATGGGTTTAATATTTAGGTCTTGACGGGTGGCGATAATAATTAATCTTTCTCTTTTTTGGGGAACATCAAGAAATTGAGCCGATAAAACTTGATAAGCAGCATAATAACCGATTTCCTGTAAAGCTTGCAGCATTAATTGCAGAGTTTCTCCTTTTTTATTGCTTAATAATCCTCGAACATTTTCGGCTATAGCGATTTTAGGTTGAACTTCCTGTAAACAACGAGCAAATTCAAAAAATAAGCTCCCTCTCAAATCTTCTAATCCTTTTCCTAACCCAGCATAACTAAAAGGTTGGCAGGGAAAACCTCCAGCTACAACATCTATTTTGTCTCTAAAATCAGAAAATTTAATCTTTTTTATGTCTTGATTTATAACATTCCATTGCGGTCGATTGAGTCTTAAAGTATTAACACAATCTTGATTAATTTCCACCAGTAATTGCGTTTTTAGTCCCGCATTTTCTAAACCTAAAGCCATACCACCACAGCCAGCAAATAATTCGATAACCGTGTAATTAGTTGGCTCAACAGTTTGTAAAATTCTCAATTCTCCGGGGGATTGGTTATTTTTAAGATTGGTTAATTGCTCGAGATCAAATAACCAATCAACTTGATTTATTTTCTGACCTTTGATTAATTTTTTCTTTTGCCATGTTAGTATTTCTGCGGTAGTTACACCGAGAATATTAGCGGCTTTTTGTAGATTTACCTGAGTCATAACCAATAATTAGCAACCTATCTACATCTTGATTATAAATCACATTAGCTAAACTTGATAAACAACAATAAAGGCTGAACCTTGTTCAGCCTCCAGTATAACTTTTAACTCTTTCCTACTTGCGTCCCGGAACTGTATATTTAAAATTCCTCGGGCCAGTATAACCGGAAATCTCCGCTAATTTCTCTAATCTTTGGGTTCCCGAATATTCTTGACCCTTAATAATCCAAGTGGGGAAACCTTTAATTCCAGCATCGCGACAAGCTTGGGGATTACCATTAACCCCTTGGGGATCGCATTCAATGTAAACCCCTTCTTTTTTGAGGATTTCTCCCGCTTCCTTACCAAATAACTGTTTTTGATCGTAACAGTGGGGACACCAAAAAGCCCCGTATTCTTTCGCACCAATTGCTTTTAAATGTTTAGCCAGGGCAATTTCTGCCTCTCCCGAAACCGTGGTTACTTCCCAACCGTAGGGAGGTTTAGCCGCTGTCATTGGCCGGGTAATTTCTTCTTTTCCTGCTGTCACGGTGGGGGAATTTACTCCCGCATAAACCGCTAAAGTTCCCACAAAAGTAATCATCGCCACCACAACCATCGGCAGTATAATTTGTCCTAAACCTTCCCATTCCCGACCGACAATTGTGAGAATTAATAAGGTTAAAGCGAACAAAGCCGAAGTAATGCAGTAGGGACACAATTCCTGTAATTCCGTGGCTAGAATATACATTAAATAACCACTAAATACCGCCATCGCCGTCGCCCCCGCTAACAGCAATAACCAAGTATTATTTTCTAAACTTTTGCGGAGATTTTTCTGAGTTTCCCCATTAATAAATAGAGGACTGAGGGCAAAAACCGCCATGGCAATATAGGCCAAAAAACCGAACAAACTCAAGGGCAGCCCGAAAACCGTAGCGTAGGGACTATTAAGCACACCAGTACAACCAGCCCCATCACTAGCCCCGGCGGTACAGGCCGCGGCCCCTCCCATCAGTTTGGTAATGGTTAAATAGCCGGTCAGAATCGCTCCCACGATCGAAATGCTCCCAATTAGAGGCCGGGAGTAGCGATGAATCCAAGGTACAGAACGACGACGCATAATATTATTTAGATTAAATTACAGCAGAATTCAGGAGTCAGGAGTCAGGAGAGAAATCTAAATGTACTTTGTTGAAAGGAAAAATTCCCTAACCATATTGTGTTAATTAGGACGTTTTCAATTCCTAAAAACTTAGGATAGCTATCCCCTGAAACTATCCGCCATTCTAGCAAGGGGTTATGTGGACAGAGGCAAAGAAGGCAGAGAATTATTAATTTTTGACTTTTGATCGTTGATCTGCCGGGCCGTTTCCACAAATTGCGACACCCGGATCGGATCCACCGGTTCAGTAATTTTGCCATGACGCTTGAGGGAACTAGCCACGATCACCCCATCAGCAGCCGGCAGTAACCGCCCGATATTGTCCAAATCAGCCCCGCTGCCGATAAAAACCGGTGTTCCCTTGGCCGCCGCCACTGCTAGTTCCAAATCCTCAAAACTAGGGGGGCTACCGGTGGACCAACCGGAGAGGATCACCCCGTCTGCCAGTCCCCGTTCGATCGTATCTTGCACCGCCGTAGTCAGATTAGGGGTTCCCAAGGGGCGGGCGTGTTTAACCAAAACATCCGCTAAAATTTTGACCTCAGACCCCAATTCGCGCCGATAACGCAAGAGTTCGTGGGCTTGACCCTCAATAATGCCCTGATCGGTGGCCATAACCCCCGTTAGCACATTAACCCGAATAAATTGGGCATTGACACAGGTAGCGATCGCTAAGGCACTATGGGCATCATTGCGGAGAACATTAAGACCAATCGGTAGGACCACCAGATTTTTAATGCGATCAACAATTAAAGTCATGGCACTAACCACGGCGGGATCCACCTGTTGCTTAGTAAAGGGGGCATCAAAAAAATTCTCGATAATCAAACCATCAACACCGCCGGCAGCCAAAGCCGTCGCCTCCTGTTCAGCCCGCTCGATCACCGTCTTGAGACTGCCACCCCAACGGGGGGAAGTGGGCAGGGGGGCGAGATGAACCACGCCAATAATCGGGTTTTTTGTCTTGAAAGTTGCAATTAAGTTCACAGCGTCTACTACTCTTAGCGTCCCCAACCATGCGCCGCTCACCCATTTTAACAGGGTGAAGGCCTAGCCACGGTTCCACGGGGGGGAAATTATTTTAACTGCTAATGATTTTATCAATTCCGGAATCCGTTAAAATGTCTTAACATTAGAGAAGTTTAAGATTTGGTTGATACTCGATCGCATGGGCAATAAGCCAACCATCGCTATCTCACACCTAGGCTGTGAGAAAAACCGGATCGACTCCGAGCATATGTTAGGACTGCTGGCCAAGGCCGGCTATCCCGTAGATAATGACGAGGAGTTGGCCGATTACGTTATCGTTAATACCTGTAGTTTCATTCAAGCAGCTAGAGAAGAATCCGTTCGCACCCTCGTGGAACTGGCGGAAGCTAATAAAAAAATTATTATCTCCGGCTGTATGGCCCAACATTTCCAAGATGAACTCCTGACGGAATTGCCGGAAGCCGT
Organism: Microcystis sp. CS-574; assembly: GCF_028329095.1. Classification (NCBI taxonomy): domain Bacteria; kingdom Bacillati; phylum Cyanobacteriota; class Cyanophyceae; order Chroococcales; family Microcystaceae; genus Microcystis; species Microcystis sp. CS-574. Next base: position 2,995 of record NZ_JAQMSY010000128.1, on the reverse strand, counting down.
GGCCATTGTCGGCACAGGGGATTATCAGAAAATTGTCGAGATCGTCGAACGGGTAGAGACGGGAGAACGAGTCAAAGAAGTCAGCACCGATCCCACTTTTATCGCCGATGAAAATCTGCCCCGTTATCGCACCACTACCGAAGGAGTCGCCTATCTGCGGGTGGCCGAAGGCTGCGATTATCGCTGTGCTTTCTGCATTATTCCCCACCTGCGCGGCGATCAGCGATCGAGATCGATCGAGTCGATTGTGGCCGAAGCGCGACAATTGGCCAGCCAAGGGGTGCAAGAATTAATTCTCATTTCGCAAATAACAACCAATTATGGGTTAGACTTATATGGCGAACCCAAATTAGCGGAACTCTTGCGAGCGCTGGCAGAAGTCGATATACCTTGGATTCGCGTTCACTACGCTTACCCGACCGGGTTAACGCCAAAGGTTATCGAAGCGATCCGAGAGAGCCCGAATGTTTTACCCTATCTAGACTTGCCGCTACAGCATTCCCATCCCGACATCCTGCGGGCGATGAACCGTCCCTGGCAAGGACGAGTCAACGATGGCATTATCGAGCGGATCAAGCAAGCTATCCCGAACGCGGTTTTACGAACGACTTTTATCGTCGGTTTCCCCGGAGAAACCGAGGAACATTTCAGCCATCTGCTGGAATTTGTCAAGCGTCATGAGTTCGATCACGTCGGGGTGTTTACCTTCTCCGCCGAAGAAGGTACAGCCGCTTTTGGCCTGCCCAATCCAGTGCCACAGGCAATTATGGACGAACGCCGCGAAAGGTTGATGTTAACTCAGCAACCGATCTCGGAACGCAAAAATCAAGCTTATATCGGTCACACTGTCGATGTTCTCATCGAACAGGAAAACCCGGAAACAGGAGAATTAATCGGGCGTTCCGCTCGTTTTTCCCCGGAAGTGGATGGCTTGGTTTATGTGACAGGGGAGGCGATTCTAGGTGCGATCGTACAAGTCCGAATCACTGCGGCCGATACCTACGATCTCTACGGCGAAATAGTCTAATTTTTCCATTTTTCTTATTTAATTCCCACAAAACAATCCCTATGACCACTGGTTTCAACAATTTAGGTTTATCCGATAGCCGTATTCAACACCTAGAAACGCTTGGATTCACCACCCCCACGGAAATTCAAACCAAAGCCATCCCTCTCCTTCTAGAAGGGCATGACATGGTAGGAATGTCACAAACGGGAACCGGCAAAACCGCCGCCTATTCCCTGCCTTTACTGGAACGCATGGACACCAAAAATCCTAACGTTCAAGCTTTAATCCTCACCCCCACCCGGGAATTAGCCCAACAGGTGGCCAGCGCCATCAAAGATTTCTCTGATGATCGTCGTCTCTTTATCCTGACAGTCTGTGGTGGTCAATCCATGGAACGTCAGATCCGCAGTCTGGAAAAAGGTGTCCAGATTGTGGTCGGGACTCCCGGCCGGGTAATCGATCTGCTCGATCGCAAAAAACTCCATCTCGAATCCTTAAACTGGGTAGTCCTCGATGAAGCGGACGAAATGCTCAGTATGGGTTTTATCGATGATGTTAAGAAAATTCTGCAAGCATCCCCCTCCACCCGTCAAACCGCCTGTTTCTCGGCAACTATGCCCCGGGAAATCCGCGATTTAATCGCTAATTTCTTGAAATCTCCCGTTTCTGTGACGGTTTCTCAACCCCAGGCCGCTCCTGCTAAGATCGAGCAGAAAATTTATCTGATCCCTCGCGGTTGGACGAAATTAAAAGTCCTGCAACCCCTGTTAGAGATCGAACCCCTAGAATCGGCGATTATTTTCGTCCGCACCAAGCAAACCGCGGCCGAATTAACCAGCAAACTGCAAGAAGCGGGGCAAACGGTGGATGAATACCACGGTAACTTAAGCCAAGTGCAACGGGAACGACTGGTGCAACGTTTCCGCGAGGGCAAAATTAAATTAGTGGTAGCCACGGATATTGCGGCCCGCGGTCTAGATGTGGAAAATCTCAGCCACGTTATTAACTATGATCTGCCGGATAATGCCGAAACCTATATTCACCGCATTGGCCGCACCGGCCGCGCCGGTAAAACGGGAACTGCTATATCTTTAGTAGAACCGATCGATCGGCGTTTGTTGCGTCAGATTGAACAGCGTCTGCGTCAACGTCTGGAATCTAGTCCCATTCCTAGTCGTGCGGAAGTAGAAGCAAAACGTCTGGCCAAGCTGCAAAATCAGCTAAAAGAGGCTTTATCGGGGGAACGTATGGCTTCTTTCTTGCCTTTAGTGCGGGATTTAAGTGAAGAATACGATCCCCAAGCGATCGCGGCTGCTGCCCTGCAAATGATCTACGATCAAAATTGTCCCCAGTGGATGAAAACCGATTGGGAAGTTCCCGCAGCGACGAGCAGTAAACCGGTGATTAATAAAACTCCCCGCAGTGGTGGTAGTAAGTACCCCTCCAAGTCGAATAACCGTCCTTCCCTGGACAAAAAAATCGTCTTTCAAGAACGTTAATTTTTAGTTCTTGAATAGATAACTTTAAGAGTTGATAGACCGTTTTGGTTCTATCAACTTTTTTTTGTCAGGTAATTTCCCAGTACGTCGTCGAAAGCATTCTACATAATTTTATAGCTAAACTTTTGATAATTGATTCTAATCAAGTATTTGGGCTTTGTTTGACATTTTTACTGATAATTACCATATAATTGTCTTAAATGAATAAATTTGAATATTTAATATGTCGAGTTCGTCAGAACCTTATCGTGGGAGGGTACAAGCTCAAGGAGACGATATCCAGCAAGAGGGTGGATACAGTTGCCCTTGGGCAAGAAAAAATCCTGTTACTGCTAAAGAAGGATTATGGCTCTTCGTTACCATTTATGCTAAATCAACATACAAGATGCCAAGACAACATACTTCTAACCCAAAAATTCCGAAAGTTTCTAAAGCCATAGCCTCTCCGTTTTATTAGTTTAAGTTTATTGTTGATTCCCTCGACCAT
>NZ_JAQMSY010000127.1:0-19223 GCF_028329095.1 Microcystis sp. CS-574 | reverse complement strand
GTAGATCCCCCCGCCTATCGGCACCCCCCTTATTAAGGGGGGATTAAGGGGGGATCGGCACCCCCCTTATTAAGGGGGGATTAAGGGGGGATCGGCACCCCCCTTATTAAGGGGGGCAGGGGGGATCGGCACCCCCCTTATTAAGGGGGGATTAAGGGGGGATCGAACCTAAAATCCATTTTTAATTTAATTATAACCAGCTACTTATAACAACTTTTTAGCAAAATCGATCGCCTCCTGAAAAACTGTGACTTGGCCATCAATTTGGGCAATTTGTACCTCGGTTAATAACTTACCGATAATCGGACTGGGTTTCAGGTGTAAATGGTTAATTAAATCATCGCCCCTTAATAAAGGTCGGGGATGGGCGATAATATTATCGGGATCGAGATAGGAAGTCAACAGAGAAGCGACGATATTTTTGTTAATCCCCATTGATAGAGCAAAAAGGGCAAAGACAGGAAATACTTTTCCCGTATTTAGATAAATAAAATACTGTTCCCGCAGACTTAAATTATCTGCCTCCTTGAGAGGAGGTAAACACTTAATCACCGTGATTACCGTGCGAATTTCACCCCTGGAATACTTGAGATCGATTAACTCTTTTTCCGCTTCTGCCAAAATATCCGATACCAATAGGGCCAATTTTGTCAACTGTAACTGAGAAGGGGAAAAGATAAAGTTTTCCGGTAACAAAGATTCTAAAAATCCCGCTGCCGCTTCCACCCCCATAACTCGCTCCATTTTTGCGGGGGTAATCCGACGCAACCAGAGAGATAATAGGCCATCTTCCCAGGCACTTTTTAGCCATTTATTGCCACGGGAATTGAGCAAAAGGTAATTCAACTCGGATTGTACCCTTTCGGCGGCTACACGGTGCAATAAAGGGGCAAGAGAACGAATAGTTGCACGGGTATGGGGTTCGATCTCAAAGTCCAATTGAGCCGCTTGTCGATAGGCCCTCAATAATCTTAGGGGATCATCCTGGAGATTTTCGGGGGAAATCATCCGCAGGGATTGGCAGCCTAAATCTTTTAATCCCCCTAAAGGATCGAAAATTTCTTGGGTGTGGAGATTATAAGCGAGAGCATTAACGGTGAAATCTCGTCTTTTTAGGTCTATTTCTAGAGATTCTCCCTCCTGTTGTGCGAAATCAAGAGTCCCCTGGGGAAAAACGACGCGAGCAATTTGACGAACGGCATCTAAAACCACAAAACCCGCTTTATAATGATGGGCAATAGTTTGGGCAATTTCGATCGCTTTTTCGGGAACCACAAAATCTAGGTCAATATAGTCTTTCTGACGGTTTAATAAAGCGTCTCGCACAGCACCACCGACTAAATAAGCATTTTCTGGCAATTCTTGCCGATTAATCGCAAAAACTTCTTTAACTAAACTATCTAGGTTTTTTTGACAAGACATCGAGAAGATAAATTTACAAAAATATAATTTTGACCGGCCCCATTTGGGGAGAGACTGAGCTAGATTAGCGGAAAAGACTTATAGAGTTAAACCTATGTGTATTTGTATTAACTGCTATTTTGTTGATCGCTGTCTCACCTATCATGCCGTAGAAACACAACATCAGGAACGTCATCTCACCGAGACACCGGACTTTGAAGCGAAGAACCCTTCTATTAACGTTAACATTCGCACCAAAGAAGATTATATCGAAATGGAGTGGGATGTGGTGGGTTGTGAAAGCTTTTTGCGCGAAACCGGTAAATGGTCTAGTTTGCGGCCGGGTGAACCAGTTCCCACCTAAAACACATGAACTACCCATACATATCTACTACAAGAGCCGAAAAGCCTTATCCAGCAATGGATAGACCGGTTAACTTTTCTTAATGTACCCATGAAATGGTAGTCATGTATGTAGAAAAGTTCCTAACCGTTGTGTCTGGAGTGGTTTTTATTAATGAGCATTGCTTAAAAGCAAATAATTCATAATTTAAGTAGGTAGGCGTTAAAAGTTATCAGATGCCCCCCTTATTAAGGGGGGATTAAGGGGGGATCGAACCTAAAATCTATTTTTAATTTAATTATAACCAGCTACTTAAGAGCGAGGTATTTATGGATAAAGAAGAAGAACTACTTGAACAATGGCGAGAATTGACCCCGGAAAAGCAACAAAAAGTTTGGCAATTTGTTCAAATACTTAAATCTGAGTCACAAACAACACCAGAAGCTAAATTTATTCCCCAAACACCATTAAGCAAAAAGTTATGGGAAATCCGACATCGGGCGATCGCAGCTGGATTGCAACTGCTCAATGAAGAGGAAATAGAACAAGAACTTGCTGCACGTCGAGGAGGGTGCAGTGAGTCATAAGAAAGCCTACATAGACTCTGGCGTACTGATTACTGCTTTCCAAGGCATCCAATCAGCCAGTATCAAAGCCTATCAAATTCTCAACGATGAAAATCGGGAGTTTGCCTCCAGTCGATTTGTTCAGTTAGAAGTATTGCCTAAAGCAACTTTTAACAAGCAACAAGAAGAAATAGAATTTTACGAAACATTTTTTCTGGCTGTTAATTACTGGGCAACTGACTTAGAAAAAATTATACAGAATGCTCATGAAATTGCTGGCACTTACGGTTTAGCGGCGATGGATGCACTTCATGTTGCTGCTGCGCTGCAAATTCAAGCTGATGAACTAATCACCACCGAAAAGCCAACCAAACCAATGCACCGAGTCAGGGAAATTCAGATTGTTTCAATCTAATGTAAGGCTTTGGAGTAATCTAAGAGTAAGGAGACCAGGGACCGATGACGGTTTCTCCTCGCTTCTCTTTTTCTGCTAATTCCAGGTTTAAGGTTAATAGTTTCTCTAAAATATCTTCGTCAGCTTGGAAGTGATATGCTTCCATTACTAGCTTGTCTAATTTCTGATGGAGTTGAAAAAGTTGGCTACTGGGTTCGTTAAAGAATTGGTTATATAGTTTGGTGATTCCCCATTGTTTTTTCTCCATCTGTTGGCTGCGGTATTCGTATAATTCCCCGGCGGTTTGACGGATTTTTTCGACAAGTTCCCGTGAAGGTGTCTGGGGAAAGGGGAAGGTTTCAAAACAGGTGTTATGGGTGTAGGCTATTGTGCTTGCAAGTGTAGATTTTTGGGTGTGCATCCAAGTTCGGTGAATGTTAGATAAAAGAATACCTAAGATATAATAATCATCGGAAGCAACTACTTTAGTTTTATTACCTGGTAGCCAATCACAGGGACAAGGGACAAAAACTGCCCATTTGGAAACTTCTGGAACAGCAAAGTAGCAATCTAAAGGTTTAATTGCTGTTCTCATTGCTGGTCTTTTTTCACCATATTTCCACCAGTTTAGTTTAGTAACTTCTCGTCTATTTTGCTCTCTTTCTGGCTTAACATTTACTTTAATATGCTCGAAAGGTAGTGTATATTCACTAGCATCCTCTAAACTCATATCATTAAAATCAATAATCCAGCGTTCTGGCTTACCGTGAGGATTTTGGGCTAGATTTGCTCCCATTGAAAACAACTTAAGGACATTCCTATTTTTAGAATCTTGTTTAATCCATTCATCAACTTGTTTTTCACTAACTAGAAAACCTTTACCAACAGGAATCACTCCTTGAAAACATTGATTAAGATTAGCTTTTAATCGCGGAGATTTAGAGACATCTACAGTCGCTTTTAAAGAAGAATTAATTTGAGAAACTTGATGATTATCTAAATAATAACTTACTGGTTCAACTTTACTCCAATTGACAATACTAACATGAACATTAGCCTCACCAGACCAAGGCTGAGTAGAAATCGCCTCATGAATGTGTCCACCATTATGAGTAATATAATCCAACGCTGCTACACGACTTTTCCCTTGACTAATAGAATTAGTTCCAACTAAACCCGCTCTTCCTTTCTCATCTAATTGATTATGTGCTAGACGAAACCAATAGGAACAAAAATCAACCGAGTCTTTAACCTCAGAAAACCTCGCAAACACTTTATTAACATAATCATCACTGAGATTTAATCTCATGTGTTTACCTCCCAAAAATGGAGGATTACCGATAATTGCGTCTGCTTTTTGCCAATCCGTAAACAAAGCATCAGCACAGATAATATTACTATCCAAAGTATCCAAAGGTAAAGAAGCTTCCGTCAAATTAAACCTATCAATCGCCACCTTTCTGGCAATCATTAAAGTCACCCGCGCCAATTCTACAGCAAAAGGATTAATATCCATACCATAAAACTGTTTAGGCGTAACAAAACTAATCTGTAATTGGTCACTAGCAGAACGACGACGGTTAGCAATCTTTTCAATTAATAACTGTTCAATGCGCTTTAATTCTTGATAGGCGACATAGAGAAAATTACCCGAACCGCAAGCCGGATCTAATACCTTATACTGCTGTAATTCTAACTGAAGTGTATTTAACTCGCCAATCGTCCCAGCTTGCTCAATTTTCTCCTCCCAGTAACGGCTAATAGTTGGGCGAACAATTTTCATAATATCCGCTTCTGAAGTAAAGTGCATCCCGTAGGTGTGGCGTTCTTCAGCATTAGCTGTCCCCTCAAAAATATTACCAAAAATTGCTGGACGGATCTTACTCCAATCCTGACGCGCCGCCACATCCAGAAACTCTAATTCTTTATTAGTTAATTCAATTGGATGAATTATACTAAACAGTCCCCCATTAAAATAATCCACTCCCTGATATTTACCAACGGGGGTAATTCCGGGTTGGTTCATCTGTTGAAATAATCCCCCCAAGACATCATAGGAATTGCCACCATTTAGACATTCTTGTACACAAGAAATAAATAAATCTCTCGGTAATAATCCTCGATCCTCAGCAAACATTGCTAATACACACTGCAAAATAAATCGCTGGGCCGTCAACTCATCAAAACCGCTTTTATGACCGCGTTTTTTTAACAGTTGAAACAACTCACCCATCCGCCGCGCTGCCGTTTCTGTAATCTCGACTTGATTATTCTGAAAAATAGGGGTACGATTCCCTACTTCCATAAAATTGAAGGCACTGACCCGATTTTTCAAATCGTTGAGATTTACTCGATCTACCGGTTCATCTATTTGAAGATCAAAATCAAAAATCCAGAACTGATCAAAATTACATAATAAGACATAGCGAGGGCGATTAGGAACCAATCGACTCCAGTATTCAAAAGCTTGGGGATAGTGCTTACTTAAATCTTCTCCTCGCTTTTTCATTTCAATTAAAACACGAGGTTTCCAAACTAAATCAGCAAATCCGGTTTTACCTTTCTTGCTACCTTTAGTAATCGCCTCCTCATAAGTTGCACCCGCTTCTAACGCACCTTTATGACCAAAAGCTCGAAAGAAACGGTCTAGGAAAATCTGAGCTTCTTTCCTTTCTTTGCCAGTAATATGCTGTTGACAAAAATCAATAAATTCCTGTAAGCTTTCAAGAGTAGTAGTCATCTTTTGCCTTTCTATTGGAGTAGGGTGGGCGTTGTGGTGCGATCACTATCTTACACGATAAAATAAAGGAACTGAGTTGAAATCGAAGTCAAGCCTATGCCAATTCGAGGCGTTGTTGAATCAAGGTATAAATGGCAATTGTGCATCGTATCCAAAAGTTATTTTGGGTCTAGGTTTTAAAAATCCCACAAGAGAAGATTCATATCTCAAATCAGCAACGACTTGGCGAGATAAATTTTTTCGTTGTGTTTAATTGATTGAAAAAAATCGACAATAGGACGAGGATAATTAACCCCTAAAATCACCCCATAACGCTTTTGTTCCTCCAGAGATAATTTATAAGGTTCGTGAATTTTATCGCCTTTTATTAGGGCTAATTCGGGCAACCAGTGACGTAAATAATCACCTTTGGGATCATAATCTTTCGACTGTTTCGGGATATTAAAGTAACGAAATCCTCGTGCGTCATTACCGACACCAGCAGTGTAATTCCAATTACCCCAATTACTACAGACATCGTAATCAACTAATAATGACTCGAACCATTCTGCTCCCATACGCCAATCAATACCGAGATTTTTGGTCAGAAAACTAGCGACATTTTGCCGTCCACGATTTGACATAAATCCTGTAGCAGCTAACTCTCTCATATTAGCATCTACAAGGGGATAACCAGTTTTTCCCTCACACCAAAGATTAAATCTTTGCCAATCTTCTAGCCAAGGTAAATTAAGTTCTTGCAAACCAGATTTATAAAAGATTTTATTCCCGTGTTTACTGCAAATAAATCGAAAAAAATCTCGCCATAATAATTCAAAAGTTAGCCAATAAGTAGAGTCATTTTTTACTCTTGTTTGCTCATATTTTTGTACTTCTTCATAAATATAACGGGGGGAAAGACAGCCAAAACTTAACCAAGCTGAGAATTTTGAGGAATAATTAGTCCCTAACATTTCATTGCGGGTTTCCTTATAGGTTTTTAAGGAATCACTATCCCAAATATATTCTTTAACCCGTGATTTTCCTGCTACTTCACCCCCTTGAAATGATAAAACACCTCCCTGGTCTAGAATTAGTTCTGTTAAGCCTAAATCCTTTAAAATAGGAAGATTTCCCCAATCTATTTTAGGTAATTTTGTCAACTTTTTCGGACTGGGATAAGTTGTTCTTATTTCCCAATGACGTTCTACTTGTTTACGAAAATTAGTAAATAATTCTGGCAGTTGATTAAGGGTAAAAGGTAAATCATCAGGATGATATAAAGTGGCTGTCCAAAAAGTTTTTATCTGCACAGGAATTATAGATAAAGCCTTATTTACAGCCTTTTCTACCGCTAATTCCTCTGCTGTAACCTCTTGATGATAATAAACCCTGGCTATCTGCAATTCTTGAACTAATTGCGGGATAATTTCTTCTGGTTTTCCCCGTCGGATAATTAAATTACTGCCTAAACCTTCCAGAGATTGTTGTAAATTTGCTACGCTTTCTAATAAAAATTTAGCCCGGAACTTGCCAGTTTTGGGAAACCCGTAGGAAGTAAAACCAAATTGACGCTCATCAAAACAATAGAAAGGAATTATCTCTAATTGTTCTTGAATGGCTCGATAAATTGCCTCGTGATCGTGAACTCGCAGATCATTCCGATACCAGATTAAAACCCGCATTTAACATCAATTAAAAGTTGATAACCGATCAATAAGTAGTTAGGTGTTAAAAACCATCAGATACCCCCCTTATTAAGGGGGGATTAAGGGGGGATCGAAACCCCCCTTATTAAGGGGGGATTAAGGGGGGATCGAAACCCCCCTTATTCAGGGGGGATTAAGGGGGGATCGAAACCCCCCTTATTAAGGGGGGATCTATCTTTAATTTAATTATCTTTTCCCGTAGTAATGGCCATAGTAACGATAATTATGGTTTTTCCGACTAACATTATTAGCCACTAAACCTAACACGGAAATATGGGATAATCTCAGATCTTCGAGCAGATTTTTCAGGGCAAAGCGATCGGTTTTGCCCAGTTTGGTAACGAGAACCAGTCCGGTGGCCATGGCGGCGAGAATTTTGGCATCGGCAAAAGCGGCGATCGGTGGTAGATCATAGATAATTAGATCGAAGGCTTGCTCTTGCTGTAAACGCGAGATCATCTCCTGCATTCTCTGGGAAGAAAGCAAGCGGGTTGGATCTGGGGGAATTTCACCGGCGGTAAGAATCGATAAATTCTCGTAACGGGGTAGAGGTTGAATTGCCTCATTCCAATCGAGACCCTCGGCGAGGACATTACTAAGGCCGTGGTCGTTATCGAGATTAAGTCGATGGTGAACCTGGGGTCGTCGCAGGTCAGCATCCACCAGTAAGACTCTTTGTCCCATACCAGCGGCGGCCTTAGCGATATTTATTGCCATGGTGGTTTTACCATCTCCCGGTGATACAGAACTAACCACGAGGGACTTGCGGGGGGAATCGGCATCGAGGAGGCGAATATTGGTGTTGAGAGTGCGGAAAGCTTCCGAGAAGGGGGAGAAATTATAGTAGGAGGGGTTTTCGTCGGCCGATTTCCCAGTAGTATTAGGGATAGTAATTTTGCGATCACCGACTGTTAACTGTGGTAGGGCGGCGGTGATCACTTTTTCGATGGTGCCAAGGTCTTTTTGCCAGGGAATTGCGCCCAAAAGGGGTAGTTTGGTATCTTCTTTTAGTTCATCTGCACTATGATGAACGGGGTCTAATCTTTCAGCTAAAAAGGCCGCCCCCAGTCCTAATAAAAGGCCACCGATAACCCCTAAAGTTAGATTTCGCATAGGTTTAGGAGAAACGAAGTTTTCCCCTACTTCTGGTGGGGAAATTAGTTGCCAAGGCACCACTTGTTGTGCCACCTTGAGTTGAAGTTTTTGTTGTTCCTCCAGAAAACGGTCGAGACTGGTGGTGGCGATTTCCAACTCTCGCTGCAAATCCGTATAACGACGGGCTAAAACCGCCAGATTTTTGACCGAGGCTTTCTGTTGTTCGAGGGCCCGGGCAAGGGATTCTACCTTAATTTCTAGGGTTTTGCGACTGTTAGCGGCTTCCACCAATTGTTGGGTTAATTGTACCCGCAGAGCGCTCTGTGACACCAAAGCTGGGGAGTCACCCACTGTCTGGGGCAGTTTTTCTCCTAGGGTTCTCTGGGCTTCGTTTTGCAGTAGGGGCAGTAAATTAGCCCGTTTTTCCTCTAGGGTGGCGATTATCGGGCTATCTTTGGCAAAAACTGCCGATTGTTTGGCCAATTCCACTTCTACTTCCTGCAGCTGCTTGAGCAAATCTTGATAACCGGGAGATTCACTGAGATAAGTAGCGATAATTGCTTGATTAGGGTCTAATCCCACCTGTTGCTGTAAAGCCTGATAGCGAGAGTTAATTTCGTTAAGGGCAACTTGGGCTGCCCGATAATCTTGTTCAGTGGTGGTTAACTGTTGTGATAAACGAGTTGCCTCTTTATCGGGATCGAGGAAATTGTATTGCTGCCGGAATTGCTGCATTTGTTTTTGTAGAGTATTAACTCGTTCCTGCAGCACGGGCAATTGAGCGTTAACAAAATCTAACCCTTGATTAATTTCGGTCTTCCGTTCCTGAGAACTATAGTTTAGGTAATGACGGGCTAAATTATCTAAAACCAGCTTAATTTTTTCCGGTTCCTCATCTTGATAGGAAATTTCTAAAACTTTCGTCTCTTGTTGTTGACTAATTTTGAGATCAGATTGGCCAGTTTTACTAATTAAATCACTGTAGGTAAAGTCGGGATATTGAGGAGTTATTTTACTAAAGATGGGGTTAAGGAGTTGCGGACTGGTTAAAACGGCGATTTGGGTATCATAATCGATGTCTTCACCACCTAACTGAGGTAGGATATCTTGGGATGCCAGTCTGGAAGAACTTTTATTTTCCTCGATGGGTTGACCGATGAGCAGCAGGAATTTACCCTGATAGATAGGGGTTTTTGAGAAAGTATAACCAGCGATCGCAGCCGTCACCCCTAGGGTGATGCCAACGATTAACCACCAGCGATGCTTGATGACGGAAAGGAGTTGACGCAGGTTGAGTTCCTCTTCTTCCTGCGTGACGGAGGGGATAAAAGCTGGTTGGTCAAAAACTGGCAGATTTGCTTGACTTTGGGTTTTTAAAGCCCCGTTTTGTTGGTTGTTCATCATTATCAAATAGTCAAGGGATAACTCTATTAAACCGCATCTAGTATGCCAGTATAGCTTAAGAATAATTTGGGAATTTGTCCAAACATGGTATCTATTTAAAATAGCCCCCAACCCTTATAGAGTAAGGAATATGACATCTAAAGCTGAAATTGACTCCGGGACACTTTTAAAGGATATAAACCGCAACCAGCTAGAGAACTGGAATCTCACTGGCAGGCCATTAACCCCTAAAAGTATTGCTATGCAAAGATCATAGCCGAAAAAGGCAAACTACGGGGTTCCCCGTGGACGCGGTTTAAAAGATTTTGCGGTAGCAATCTGGTTCGATTAGTCACCGCTTCATCATAACACCATGCTACAATGACAATTCTAGTTTTTCCGGTAATTACCAAATTAAGGTGCGTTTACCCTACCTAGCCAATGCCACTGGCCGCTTGACATACCCCCCCTGAACGGTTACAAATTATGTACTATTCTGCCAATGGCAATAAGCTGTACTGAATTTAAACTGCGTATTGAAAATTTTAGTACAAATGCTCAAACTGATTCTCCCTGCCCCGCAGCTCCGGTCCTACCCTGCAATCTTAACGAGTAATTTAGATAGTCAACAGCTTACTCATTTGCTCTTATAACAAGCTAAACCGCCATAACCACCATCACAGGAGAGCCTAAATGACGATCCCATTAGCACCTCGCATCTCTGATACTTTACCCCCCATTACCTGGGAGAAATTGCCAGCGGATTTTGTCCTCCCTGATGAACCAGTGGAAAGCACCCGACAACCCCTCCTCGCGGCGGCTTGGCGAGAATCTTTAGAATTAGCCAGTTTAATTGTGGAAGCGAGTCCTATTGCTGCTAATTTTGGCATTTGCGCCACCGTTGGCGGTAAGACAGTAGTAAAAGCTCCCGATTGGGTTTATGTACCCGCAGTAGCACCTATCGGAGAAGGAGAAATTCGCCGCAGCTACACGACTCATGCAGAAGGGGAAGTGCCAGCAATTGTCATGGAATTCATCTCAGAAACGGAGGGAGGGGAGTATTCTATCAATCCTCACTATCCCTATGGCAAGTGGTATTTCTACGAGCGAATCTTACAAGTACCTGTCTATATTATTTTTCAACCACAAAGCGGAGAATTAGAAGTTTATCGCTTAGTATCAGGGAAGTATGAGTTACAAAAAGCGGATGAGGATCATCGTTACTGGCGGGCAGAAATCGGTTTATTTCTAGGAGTATGGCAGGGGAAAAAAGCAGCAGTAACGGCTCATTGGTTGCGCTGGTGGGATCAATCAGGTAATTTACTATTGTGGGGTAGTGAACGGATTGAACAAACCGAACAACGAGCCGAACAAGCTGAACGGCGGGCTGAGGGAGAAAAAGCTAGGGCAGACAGATTGGCGGCGCAACTTAAGGCAAGGGGAATTGACCTGGAGGCTGAATGAATAATCGATACAACTGTAAAATTTAGCTGATTGTGTGCTATGGTGGCAACTGTTATGTGTCGAGAGGAAATATATCTGAACTTCCCCGTATAAACATACTAGCTATGGCTAAAAGCCTTACAGAGCCTGAGTTAAAGCAATACAATACCAATGAACTACTGGATACAAAATCCTGAAGTCCTTACGCAGATAGGGTTTGAGGCAAAAATTTTCAAATTTGACCTTTAGACCATTATGGCTTGTTTCGGTGCAGAAAACCAGCAAAAACATGGCTACAGAGGGAATCCCTTACTCTAGAGATTAATGACACTATCTGTTAGAATCAGGTTAGGGATCACTAGACCTCTTGCATAAATCCGAAAACAAACGATAGAAACAATAATGGGAGGGACTTTCAGTTAATTATTTATTAGTAGTTGATAATCTTCAAAAATGTTGCTGTACAAGGATCGACTTAAGACTTTTGCAAGAGGTCTACTATACAGCCAACTCTACGGAATCGCTCTACTCCAGATACAGTCAACGGTACAGCCATTTTCAAGGGAAAAATGTACCCAGTAGTCTCTTTTCAATTTTTTCTTAGAAGCGACCTGCAGTAAGGGTTTTGTTAATTTTTTAGTATTTGTGTATGGGGGAAGTCCAGATATATTGGGAAATTGCTGGAGATTGCGTCGATAATCAATTGTAAGCATTTATTAACAAAGGAGAAAAGCCAGCCATGACCAGAAGCTCATCCGGACACTCCAGATGGACAGATGAGATGCTAGATGAATTGGCAGACTCAGTTTCGGGTGTCAAAGAATCAGTTTCGGAATTGCGAGAATCAGTTTCGGAATTGCGGGAATCGGTTTCAGAGGTTAAAGATCCCGTAGAAGGGTTACAATTGACAGCACAAGCTCTGCTACAAATAGCTGCTCAACAACAGCAAGAAAATGAAGCTCGGCAAGCAGAAATTGTCGAAATCAGGCAAAGACAGGAAGAGTCAGACAAGCGTTTTGAGGTTTTGCTGTCAGAAGTTCGCCATCTGATTCGGCAAATTAAGCCAGGAGATTAAGAGTATCTGGGAAAATTGACGGCGAGTATATTTGTGTATATAATTTACGCGGTCGGTTAAACTGAGAAGAAAGAAAAACAAGCCATGACAAGAAGGAATGGGGAACGGACGAGATGGACCGATGAGATGCTAGATGAGTTGGCAGACTCAGTTTCGGAATTGAGGGGATCGGTTGCAGACCTTAGAGATTCGATGGACGGGGTACGATTAACGGCAAACGCTCTACTCCAAATTGCTGCACAACAACAGCGTAATATGGATGAAGTGAGGCGAAGACAGGAAGAGTCAGACAAGCGTTTTGAAGTTTTACTCTCAGAAGTCCGCCATCTGATTGGGCAAATTAAACCAGAAAATCAATCGTAAGCTTAAGGAAAATGGCGGTGATCGCGTCTATAATTATCTATAATTTAAGCAGCTATTGAAACTGAGAAGGGAGAAAAACAAGCCATGACAAGAAGGGATGGAGAACGGACGAGATGGACAGATGAGATGCTAGATGAATTAGCAGACTCGGTTTCGGAATTACGAGAATCGGTATCAGAAATGAGAGACTCAGTTTCGGAATTGCGAGAATCGGTATCGGAAGTCAGAGACTCAGTAGATGGGGTAAGAATAACTGCACAAGCACTGTTACAAATAGCTGCTCAACAACAGCAAGAAAATGAAGCTCGGCAAGCAGAAATTGCCGAAATGAGACAAAGACAGGAAGAGTCAGACAAGCGTTTTGAGGTTTTGCTGTCAGAAGTTCGCTATTTGATTCGGCAAATTAAACCAGATGACCACCAGTCGCAAAGTTGATCATGTGCTACTATAGGAATGGTGGTTCTCCGTTACTTGTTATGCAATCACAAATACCAGACTTGACGCCTAAGGTTTTCAGGATAAGCAAATAGTCCCTAGCATACTACCTACCGAAAAGCCGCAATGGTTACGCATTAATGAGTAAATATGTTGGCAAATTGCCAGCGATAACGTCTCTATGATACGATTACTAAGTACTAATTAAAAGCCGTGTTAAAAACCTTAAAAGTAAATTACGATAAACTTGGCACAAACTTCAAAAAACAAATCAGCAATATGTCTTGGTTGTTTTTTGAGCAATTCATCAGTTTAGGAATTGGTCTGTTTGTAGGGATTTGGGTGGCGCGGTATTTGGGACCAGATAGATATGGACAATACAACTATGCACTATCTCTTGTCGCTTTATTCATGCCGTTAGTTCAATTAGGATTAAATGGAATTGTTGTCAGAGAAATAGTATTTCAAAAAGATGCAAATTCTAGGAATGAAATTTTAGGAACAACTTTTGTGATCAGATTAGTAACTGGAACAATTGCAGTTTTTCTGAGTGTAGGGACAGTAATCTATTTACGACCAGGGGATACTTTGTCGCACTGGCTAGTAGGGATTATAGCAGCGGGCAATATCTTACTCGCCTTTGATACGATTGATTTATGGTTTCAGTCGCAGGTGAAATCCAAATACACGGTAATTAGCCGTACTACAGATTCTCTTGTTTTCAGCATCGTCAAAGTCCTCCTGATACAGTTAAGGGCTTCCCTGATAGCTTTTGCCGTCGCCACGGCCGCTAAAGGAACAATTAAGATAATCGGCTTGTCTATATGTTATAGGATTGACGGTTTGTCCCTGAGGAATTGGTCTGTAAATCTCTCTCGGGCTAAATTCTTGCTCTGGGAAAGCTGGCCACTGTTTTTTTCAGGATTGGCTATAATGATACAAGCCTATATCGATCAGGTAATGCTGGGTCAGATGATCGGTGATGCCGAAGTTGGTCAATACTCAGCAGCCATGCAACTGATTGCAGTGTTCGGTTTTATTCCTATGGTTGTATGTCAATCCCTTGCACCAGCCGTAACGGAGGCAAAGATAGCCAGTAACAGCCTATATTTTAATCGCTTGGAGAATATCTACCGATTAATGTTTATCTTATTTTTGTTAGTTTCTATCCCTATTTTCCTCTGGTCTAGTAAAATTGTCATAATTCTGTTTGGTCAAGAATACAAGGAGGCGGGTACTTTACTATCCTTATTTGCCGTTCGATTATTTTTTACTAATTTTGGAGTAGCAAAATCTTTGTTTATTACAAATGAGAGCTTATTTAAATACTCAATGCTTACAGCTATCATTGGTTCTTTAGTTAATGTTATACTAAATTATGTGTTGATTCCTCACTATGCAGCCGTTGGAGCTTTATGGGCGACAATAGCATCCTTTGCAACAACTGTCTTTTTAATTGACTTACTTTATCCAAGGATGTACGGCAATCTCATCCTTATGGGTAAAGCGGCATTGTATCCTTGGCGACTAAAATTCTAGCAATGCCAAATATAAAATTTTGTTTTTGAATGGAGCATTTATGTATAAAGTATGATATATTAACATTGTGCTTTCTTGGTTTAAGGATTCATTCAAGGATTTGCAAGATGGAAGAGCCACTGGAAAACTATCAGAAGAGTATCTACTCCCAACATGGAGAAGATGGTATTATCGAAGAAATTTGTCGAAGGTTAGGAATTAGTAATGGACACTGCGTGGAATTTGGAGCTTGGGATGGAATTTTTCTCAGCAATGTTTATAATTTATTGAAAAATAAGGGATGGTCTGGTACCTTGATCGAAGGAGATTCAAAAAAATTCCAAAAACTCAAGGTTAACATGAAAGACTTTTCTCAGGTATCATGTCTTAATAAATGGATAGGATTTGAGGAAAATAATTCTCTTGAAACAATCCTTAAACAGCAAAAAGTTCCTCCTGATTTTGATGTGTTATCTATAGATGTTGACGGAGTAGATTTTTATGTATTTGAATCTCTCTCTGTTTATAAGCCTAAAATTGTTATAATTGAGTACAATCCTACTATACCAAACGAAGTTGAGTTTGTTCAAGCAAAAACCTTCTCTATTAGCCAGGGTAGTTCAGCAAAATCCATAGTAAAGCTTGCAGAAAATAAAGGTTACAAGCCCGTATTTTGTACCTCATGTAATCTCATTTTTGTCTTAAATACTTATTACGATTTGGTTTGCGATTATGATGTTTCCTTGGATGAATTGAGGGATGACTCGCCATACAAAGTGTTTTTATTTGTGGGGTATGATGGAACCATATTTACGAGTCAACCAGTCAAACTCTTATGGCATGGTGGAATTACTGTAGACAGCAGTAAACTTCAAGTTATCCCAATGCTATTCAGATCGTTTCCTGATAACAAAAATATGGTATTACGGAAACTCCAAAAAGTTTTTCTTGATTGGTTTGTTAAAAAAGAAACTAAGAACAGATGAAGCAAAATCATTGGGCAATTATTAGAGATGAAGATATTTCACAATAATGTGGAGAGAAAATTATGGGAATAGTACGCATGGGACCGCCAAACGACTTAATACTTATGTTGAAAGAATGTAGTGAGGTAAACAGCTTCATTGAAACTGGAACCTATCTGGGAAATACGGCTTACTGGAGCAGCCAGAAATTCGGGCAAGTAATAACACTTGAGTATTCTACAGAAATGTATCAGCAAGCAACTCAGAAATATGGTCATGTAGAGAACATCAAATTTCTCCAGGGAGATAGCAGAGTGTTACTTCAAGAAATTGTATCTAGCCTTAAACAGCCAAGTATGTTTTGGTTAGATGCTCATTGGAGTGGCGGCCAGACTTACGGGGAAGAAGACGAATGTCCGTTACTTGAAGAACTTGAAATAATCAATGCTTCTCCATACGATCACATTATCTTAATTGATGATGCAAGGTTATTTCTCTCTCCTCCTCCTGCGCCACACCGAATTGAGCATTGGTCAGATATTTCTGCTGTAATCGATTGCTTAAATTTAGTCAAGAACAGATATACTGTAATTATTGAAGATGTCATCATCTCCGTTCCCAATAAATTTAAACCTGTCCTTGCTCAGTATTGTCAAGATTTGAATACCAAGGTTTGGGAAGAGTATGGAAAACAACAAAATACTAAAATTCAGCAAGGATTGAAATTAATATTACAAGGAATGAAGCAGACAACTTTAAAGTTACTTCCTGGAACAAAAGAGATTTTAAATACAATGAAACGAAATGGCTAGTATCAAAACAATAAAGCAATACCTCTCCAAATTCACCTTACTTAAGGTTCTTTATATCATTTATAGCACTTTGAAACAACAGTATGGCTTAAGTCTTAACTGGTTAGGGGGATTATTTGATATAATTTTATTCTCAAATGAATATAGAGTTTTTCAAGCTAATAATGATAACAAGAACTTTGAGTTAAAAATAAAGGACTGGATTCCTTGCTTGACTGATAAGACAGAGTTTACTCCGGTAGAGCCTGTATATTTTTTACAAGATACTTGGGCGGCAAGTAAAATTTTTCAACTTAAACCCGAACATCACCATGATGTGGGTTCATCTGTTAAAACAATTGGCATAATATCCCAATTTGTTCCAGTTACCATGATCGATATCAGACCGATTGATATTGAGCTAAAAAACTTGTATTTTCAAGAAGGATCTGTACTGGATTTGCCCTTTGAAGATAACAGTATTGAGAGTCTATCTTCTCTTTGTGTCATTGAACACATCGGTTTGGGAAGATATGGCGATCCCCTCGATCCCTGGGGTAGTGAGAAAGCTGTAAAGGAACTCAAGCGAGTTGTTAAATTAGGCGGTATAATTCTATTCTCTGTACCAGTAGATGAGAAAAATAAAATTTATTTTAATGGCTGCCGTGCTTTTACACGCGACTACGTCCTGCAACTCTTTGATGGCTTTGAACTTGTGGAGGAAAAGTATCAATATGGTAGGCAACTTTACGATTCATACGATCCGAGTAAAAAGTTTGGCACTGGTCTCTATATGTTTAAAAAGGAGAAATATATTCAAGACGATAGAAAATACGATAAGATATCAACAACGAAAACCTAAGCAGACTAATGCTAGAGTATTGACTAATAATTTGTCATTTGTCCTGATGCACAAAAGTTTACCTGATTTTACCAGATCAATCCGTATTTTGTCCGCAACTCCTGGAGAGAAATTATCATGATCAAAATCAAAAATGAAAATCAGTTGCTACGAAAAACAAAGTCTTTATGCCTGAAGATATTTAATGCCCTAGAAAATAATGGAAATTGTGAGTTTGATAGCAATGGAGAAGCAAAATTTATTAGCGATTTTTTAGCCACTTTGAAAAACAAAGAACCAGTTATCTTTGATGTCGGTTCTAATGTGGGGCTATACATCCATAAAATCTTAGAATATGCGGCAATAATAAATCGTCATCCTCAGATACACGCTTTTGAACCAACTAATAGTTGTTATAATGTATTACGGCAAAAATTTCTTAACCATCAGAATATAAAACTCAATCAATTTGGTGTATCCGATAGTGAAACAGAAGCAACAATTTACTATGACAGTAAATCAAGTGGGTTGGCTTCTTTATACCAAAGAAACTTAAAGCATTATCAAATTGATTTCTCTAACAAAGAGACGATTAAGTTGCGCCGTCTAGATAGTTATATAAAAGAGTATAATATTAGTCATATTGACTTACTAAAAGTTGATATTGAAGGTCATGAATTAGCTGCTTTTAGGGGATTAGGTGACTATTTGAACACAACTTTCATTGATGCTATTCAGTTCGAGTATGGAGGCTGTAATCTAGATTCTCATATCAGTCTAATGGAAATTTTTGACATTTTGATAAATTCTGGGTTTAAAATGTATAAAGTGATGCCAACCTATCTTGAAAGACGAGAGTATCAGTCTCGAATGGAAAATTTCCAATACGCAAACTACGTCGCACTAAGTCCATCTTTAGATAAAATATGACTTGACACTACACTATATGAAACAAGATAAAAATCTCATTATTTTCACTCACGGAGGCGGTCGATTTGCCAACCAGTTGTTTTCTTACGCTCATCTCATAGCGTTTTTAGCAGAGAATGATTACAAGTACGACTTGATTAATTTGTCCTTCTGGCCCTATGCTCATCTACTAGAAAACACGTCAAAAAATCTTGCCTGTACTTTTCCCACTAAGCACAAACAGTGGCAAGCTTTGCAGAAACTAAAAGATATTTTACAGTTTCTTCCTGATAAAATATCTAACAGCAGCAGAATTCGTAATGATATTGCTCGATTTCTGTATAATTATGCTTCTTTTGCTCCTGATATACAATCAATTATTGCCAAAGATGTTAGTGGCTTAAAAGACATTCCAGGAAAGCAAAAAGATAAATTTGATCTAAACAATCCCGATGATGTTGACTTATTAAATCAGGCAAAATTCACACTTTTAGCTGGATGGAAGGTGAGAAGTTGGCCGCTAGTCGAAAAACATCAGCAAACTGTTAGGGAGTGCCTAGCACTTAAAGAAAGTCATACAGCCACAGCCACAAAATTTATTCAAGAATTAAGACAAAAGTCTGACTATCTAATTGGCGTTCTCATCAGACAGTATGACTACCGGTTTATGCTAGAAGGTAAATATTTCTTTGAAACCCAGCAATATATTGACTGGATTCAACAAGCTCAAGATTTGTTTGGAACTTCTTTTAAAGTTGGCTTTGTTGTCGCCTCAGATGAACCACAAGATTTTGAGCTATTCAAACATCTTAACGTACATTTTGCCACTGGCATTGCTGTTGGCAAAGGACACTACCTGGAAAGTATGGCAGAACTGTCAAAGTGCGATATGATTATGACACCACCGAGTACCTTTGGGGTTTGGGCTGCATTTTTAGGTGATATACCTATCTTGCCACTTTATGATTCTTCTCAAGTTGTCAGCAAGCAAGATTTGTTGTATGGTAATATTTTTGATGCGATCGCTCATCCTGAAATGAGTGTTTTTGTAAAATAGCCTAAGAAAATGGAATAAATGTTTTTCAAGGAGAAGTTTATAAAATGTTGTATGGAAAATCGGCTCTTCGTTACCCTTTATGCTAAATCAACATACAAGATGCCAAGATAACATACTTCTAACCCAAAAATTCCGAAAGTTTCTAAAGCCATAGCCTCTCCGTTTTATTAGTTTAAGTTTATTGTTGATTCCCTCGACCACCCCATTAGTTGTCCT